>JAZQVZ010000091.1:0-8302 GCA_045632105.1 Eubacteriales bacterium
GCTGCCCAAGCTCCGCGGATGTCAGGCACATATCAGCGTTATCGTTTCCAGTGTTGACAGCAACGTGTACAGAAAGCTCGGTCTTAATCTTACCTCCGAGCCTGTGTACGCTACCAAAAAGCTTTATCATAAGTAATAAAAAAACAACTCCGAAAATTCGGAGTTGTTTTTTATTATGCCTTTTGTACTGCAAGAGCGCACCAACCGTTTTCGTCAACACGCTCAACTATCTTGAAGCCGTGCTGAATAAAGCCGTTTATAACGTCCTCGCTTCTCTCAACGATAATTCCCGATGCGAGAATGACCGAATTTTCATCCATAAGCGCGCCAACGTCGGGCATCATACGAATTATGATGTCAGCAACGATATTAGCGCAGATGATGTCATAAGCGCCTCCTGTGCGATCTACCTGTTTAAGCAGGTCGGACACCTCACAGGTAACGTTGGTAAGTCCGCTATCCTTGATATTCTCGTTAGCAACCTTTACAGCAACAGGGTCGATATCATAAGCCTTGCACTCTGCCGCGCCAAGCTTAGAAGCGCAGATTGCAAGAATTCCGCTTCCACAGCCTACGTCTGCAACTCTCATTCCCTCTCCCACGTACTTTTCAAGAAGCTTTATAACAAGTCTTGTGGTTTCGTGAGTACCGGTACCAAACGCCATACCGGGGTCCATACGAACAACTATCTCATCGGGCTCTGCGGTGTATTTCTCCCAAGCCGGAACGATAACTATTCTCTCGCCTATCTTTATGGGCTTATAGTATGCCTTCCAGGAATTTGCCCAATCCTCCTCGTTAACTCCGCTGACGGTTATCTTTGCGTCGGGGTTAAGAGCGCCGAAGCGCTCACGAAGGAAGGAAAGTGTATCTGCCACGCCTCCGTCCACGGGAACGTAAACCGAAACCGACGCTATGGTCTTATCGGCATTAAGTATTGCTTCATCTATAAGATCGCCATAGCAGGTCTTAAGGTCGATATCACTGTAATCCTCTATCTGTAGATAATTGGACACCATATTCATAACAGCCACAGCCTCGTCAAGGCGATCAAGCGCCACCGTAACCTTTATCTGTGTCCATTCGCTCTGGGTTCCCCAATCCTCGCAGGTATAATCCTTATCCATTATGATATTTCCTTTTTAATTATTTTTTATCGAAGATCTGCTTGAAAAAGCTTTTCTTCTTGGTATAGTTGCTTTCACCACAGCTCTCGGCAAAGGCTCTCATATGCTCCTTCTGCTTGTCGCTCAGGCCCTTGGGAATCTCAATAACCGCTGTGAAAATAAGATCTCCACGGCGATTTGAGTTGTTTACGTAGGGTATTCCCTTTTGTCTAAGAGTGAACTGTGTTCCGCCCTGCGTTCCCTCGGGAATGGTGAACTTCTGGTTTCCCTCAAGTGTGGGCACGTCGATCTCTGCGCCAAGAGTAGCCTCGGCAATCGTCAGGGGCACGTCGCAATAAATATTATATCCGTCACGTTCAAAGAAGCTGTGACGCTTTACGCTGACCGATATAACAAGGTCGCCTGCAGGACCACCGTTTCGTCCGTCGCATCCCTGTCCGCGAAGAGCTATTCTCTCGCCGTCATTGATGCCTGCGGGAATATTTACCGAAAGCTTCTTGTTGACCTTAACGTAGCCCGTTCCGCGACAGTTGGAGCAAGGATCCTTAATTATCTTACCGCTTCCGCGACAAGCATCACAGGTGGCGGTGGACTGGAAAGCCATACCCGCTATACGCTGAGTAACCGTTCTCTGTCCGCTTCCTCGGCAAACCGAGCAGGTCTCTGCATGACTACCCTTTGCCGCACCCGAGCCACCGCAATCCGAACATTTCTGCACACGGTTGAAGGACACGTCCTTTTTAACGCCGAATGCCGCCTCCTCAAAGGTGATAGTAACTCTTGCAAGTACGTCCTCACCTCTCATGGGCGCGTTTCTGCTTTGTCTTGAAGCACCTCCAAATCCGCCTCCAAAGAAGCTGCCGAATATATCACCGATATCGCCAAAATCTCCAAAGCCGCTAAATCCGCCGCCATATCCTCCGCCCGAAGCAGGATCAAATGCAGCGTGTCCAAACTGGTCGTACTTTGCCTTTTTATCGGCATCCGAAAGAACGGCGTACGCCTCGTTAACTTCCTTAAATTTAGCCTCAGCCTCGGCATTTCCGGGGTTCATATCGGGGTGATATTTCTTTGCCATGGAGCGGTATGCCTTTTTAATTTCGGTATCACTCGCTCCCTTGGAAATTCCAAGCACCTCATAATAATCTCGTTTATCTGCCATAAATTCCTCTGTTTTGTATGTTTCTCGTCTTGTCAATAAAACGACTTTAGCGTGCCGATAATTTGATTATCGGCACGCTTATTTCAATTTGATCAGCCGTTGGTCTTATCCTCGTAGTCGGCGTTGTAGTAAGTGCCGTCTGCTCCGCCCTGTGCGCCGCCGTTAGCAGCGTTAGGATCAAAGCCCTGAGCACCGCCCTGCTGTGCGTAAAGCTTCTCGGAAAGTCCGTAGAACGCCTTCTCAAGAGCCTCGGTCTTAGCCTTGATATCCTCGGTATTGTTACCTGCGATTGCGGTCTTAAGATCCTCAATAGCAGCCTTTACGGGCTCCTTATCAGCATCGCTTACCTTATCGCCAACCTCGTTCATAGTCTTCTCGGACTGGAATACGAGAGATTCTGCTCTGTTCTTGGTATCTACTGCATCTCTCTGCTTCTTATCCTCTTCAGCAAATCTCTCTGCATCCTTAACAGCCTTATCAATGTCTGCCTGAGACATATTGGTAGAGGATGTGATGGTGATGTGCTGCTCCTTGCCTGTGCCAAGGTCCTTTGCGGTTACGTTAACGATACCGTTAGCGTCGATGTCAAAGGTAACCTCGATCTGAGGAATTCCTCTGGGAGCTGCGGGAATACCGTCAAGGCTGAATCTGCCGAGAGTAGTGTTGTATGCAGCCATCTCACGCTCTCCCTGAAGAACGTGGATCTCAACAGAGGTCTGACCGTCTGCTGCGGTAGAATATACCTGGCTCTTCTTTACGGGGATAGTGGTGTTTCTTTCGATTATCTTGTTGAATACTCCACCGAGAGTCTCGATACCGAGAGAAAGAGGAGTTACGTCGAGAAGGAGAAGATCCTTAACGTCACCGCCAAGAACTCCACCCTGAATAGCCGCGCCAAGCGCTACGCACTCGTCGGGGTTGATTCCCTTGAAGGGCTCCTTGCCGAGGAACTTCTTAACAGCCTCCTGTACGGCGGGAATTCTTGTAGAACCACCTACAAGAAGAACCTTATCTACCTCAGAAGCGGAAAGGCCGGAGTCAGAAAGAACCTGTCTTGTGGGACCCATGGTTGCTTCTACAAGGTCAGCGGTAATTCTATCGAACTCAGCTCTGGTAAGAGTTGCATCGAAGTGGAGAGGTCCTGCTGCGGTTGCAGTGATGAAGGGAAGGTTGATGTTGGTGCTGGACATACCGGAAAGCTCGATCTTTGCCTTCTCTGCTGCTTCCTTAAGTCTCTGCATTACCATCTTGTCGTTGCGAAGGTCAACGCCGTTCTCTGCCTTGAATCTGTCTGCCATCCAGTTGATAATTCTCTCATCGAAGTCATCTCCACCAAGACGGTTGTTACCTGCGGTTGCAAGAACCTCAAATACGCCGTCAGAGATCTCGAGAAGAGATACGTCGAAGGTACCGCCACCAAGGTCGAATACCATGATTTTCTGGTCGGTTTCCTTATCCATACCGTAAGCAAGTGCTGCTGCGGTAGGCTCGTTGATTATACGAAGAACCTCAAGTCCTGCGATCTTACCTGCGTCCTTGGTTGCCTGTCTCTGAGCATCAGAGAAGTATGCGGGAACGGTAATTACCGCCTGATTTACGCTGGTTCCGAGATATGCCTCAGCATCGGACTTAAGCTTCTGAAGGATCATTGCGGATATCTCCTGAGGAGTATATGCCTTACCGTCGATAGTGGTCTTGTAAGCAGTACCCATCTCACGCTTGATACTGATAACGGTTCTGTCGGGGTTGGTGATAGCCTGACGCTTTGCAACCTGACCTACCATTCTCTCTCCGGTCTTGGAGAAAGCAAGTACGGAAGGAGTTGTTCTCGCTCCTTCGGGATTGGGGATAACGATGGGCTCTCCGCCCTCAAATACTGCTACACAAGAGTTTGTTGTACCTAAATCTATTCCTATAATCTTTCCCATTTTAATTTTCCTCCTTGGGTTATTTTATTTAAATTTAATTTGCTACTTTTACCATGGAATAACGAAGGACCTTATCGCCCTTTGCATATCCCTTCATGAACACCTCAACAACGGTGTTCTCGTCTACCGCCTCATCCTCAACGTGCATTACGGCGTTGTGACGGTTGGGGTCGAACGGCTTTCCCTCTGCCTCTATCTCGTAAACGCCCATTTTATTCATTGTTTCGACGAAGCTCTTAAGCGTAAGCTCAAGACCCTTTGCCATAGGCGAATCAACGTCGTTTCCACTGAACTGAGCCGCTCTTTCAAGATTGTCAAGCACGGGAAGTATCTGTGTAAGCGCGTCGCAGTAAGCATCAGTATATATTCCCTCTCGCTCCTTTGCGCTACGCTTGCGGAAGTTATCGTACTCCGCGTAAAGTCTCATATATTTGTCCTGCTCCTCGGCAAGCGCCGCAGTGAGCTTTACTATCTCTTCCTCAGCCTTCTTGTTCTTCTTTTTCTCCTTGGCGGAGCATTTTTCCTCGGCCTCGGCGCACTCTGCTTCGCAGGTGTTTGCTTCCTGCTCTGCAGCCTCGCACTCCTCAGCGCAAGTGTTCTTGTTCTCTTCCATTATTTATCTTCCTCCTTTTTCGCTTCTCCTAAGCGCCTATCCTCGTCAATCATAGAAGCAATGCTTCCGCCGATATCTCCAAGGGTCTGCAGCACCTGCTTGTAATTCATTCTTCTGGGGCCCAGAACCCCTATAACTCCAACGGTTCTGCCGTTTTTCTTTATAGGCGTGAACACAAGCGAAGAATTGTTCATTACCTTTACCGAGCTTTCGGAACCGATAAGAACGTTTATGTCGTTGTTTTCTGCGGTAGATACCAGATCAAGTATCTCCTCTTGACTTTCAAGAGTGCCAAGCAGCTCCCCGAACTGATCGGCGTCGGCGTATTCGGGATATTTGAGAAGGTGATTAAGACCCGAAAGCTTCATCTCTCCTCCGTCTATCTCGTTCATTACCTCATAAACACACTTGACAGCGGGATTTACAAGGAATGCGCCCTCTCTCATCTCGCTCTCTATCCTCATAATAATAGGAAGAGTTATCATATCCGCTCCAAGTCCACAAAGCTCGGAATTGAACAGATCAGCAAGATTTTTAAGCGCTCCATCGGGAATAGGCTGTACGGTCTTTACCTTTTTGGTCTTTACCGAGCCTCCCGCGGTTATCATTACCATAGCAAAGTTGTATTCTCCCATAGGGATTATCTCAAACTTTGACATTGTGACCGAGTTGGATCTTGGCTTAATTGCAATTCCCGTATAGTTGGTCATCGTCGACGCCAATCTCGAGGCGGTGTCAAGAAGCTGATCAAGCTCATCCATCTTTGCGCGGAGCAGCTGATTTATCTGAAGCACCTCTCGTGTGGTTCTTGCGTATTGCTCTACCAGAGCATCAACGTAAAATCTGTAACCTGCCTCACTTGGCACTCTGCCTGCCGAAGTGTGAGGCTGAACCAGATATCCAAGAGCCTCAAGCTCTGCCATCTCGTTTCTTATGGTAGCGGACGAGCAGGTGAGAAGATTATTTTGCATTATATACTTTGAGCCTATGGGCTCTCCGCCTTCAATATGCGCTTCCACTATCGCTTTGAGTATTAACTTTTTTCTATCGCTCAATTCGTTGTGGCTCACTTTTGCTCTCCTTTATTTTATTTTTGCATTTTAGCACTCATTTGAGGTAAGTGCTAAACCACTGTATAAAATTTACCACTTTTCTGCCTTTTTGTCAAGTGTTTAGTGAAATTTCTTTGTTAATTATTTATGAACTCTGCCAGAAAACGCCTTGTTTTTACAGCAAACGCAAAAAAAGAGAGTGCCAACACCGCAAAATGCGATTTTCAGCACTCTCTTTACTACTCTGCTTGATTTTATTTGGTAGATCTCAAGTAATCAATAGCGGAAACCACATCGCCGTTAAGCTTGAACTTAAGGCTCATATTACCCTCGGTATATATCATTGCACTGCTGCTCTGCTCGGTTGGCTGACCGTATGCCTCGGTAACCTTATCACTGCTGTCACCGATAGAAATTCCCTTAGAGGTAGACACCAGATCGCTGGTAAAAGAGATACCGTCTACCGACTCTCCGTCTGCGCTCTTAAGAGTATAAAGCTCAATATCGGAATAGGTATACTTAACCTGCGCTCCAAGTCCTCCACAATCGCCAAGCTCCTTAACGCTCTTTGCGCTGCCAAGAGCAGATATAATGCTATCAGCCTTAGCGCCGAGCTCTATCTTGGTTCCCTTGTATTCCATATAAAATACGTCACCGCTCTCCCCCGCCTTCTGCTTACAGGAATTAAATCCTATCGTCAATGCAAAGCAACAGAGGATAGACAATACCAAAGCTATTATCCTTTTCATTTTGAGGATTCCTCCATATTTTTCTTTCTTTCATTATATATACGAAGATGCTCGTCCCACTTTTCCGCCGACTCGGGATCGTCCTTGCGGCTCTCCACCCCGTGATTCTCGGTCAGTATACTTCCAAAATATACGCTCATCTTCTCTGCGCCGTAGACGTTTAAGTGCATTCCCGCGTCATATGTATCGGTGCTCCAATCTATACCTATCTCCTCACACAAAGGAATGAAGTTATAATAGGCAAGTCCTCGGCTCTCGGCATATTCAACTATCTGCTCGTCCCACTCGTCGTACCACCAATAGCCCCAAGAATTAGTAGGAGCCTTGATAAGAACGAGCTCACTGCCGTTTTCCTCGCAGAGCTCTTTCATCTTGTCAAGATATTCCATAGAAGTCGCAGGAAGCGTGTAGTCAAGAAGCTCACGGCCCTCCTCGAACTCCTCCATGGGTACTATTCCCGTCTGCATAAGATAGCCGTTGTCAGACACATCCGGCACGTCGCTGAAGCAGTACTCGAAGTCCTCACTCTTAAGCTCGGTTATTCTTGAATGATAGCGAAGAAGCGGAAATAGATAGTCAATAAAGCTCTCCTCGTCGGTCATCGACGCCTTTATAGCCCTTATCTTGGAGGCGGACCACTTCATTGTGTCAAGGGTCATTCGATTAAAGGCTTCGCTCTGCGGCACGCCGTATTTAAGCGCGAGCACGTTAAAAACGACCACCTTGGGAGATTCATATTTGAAGGTTTCCTCAAGTATGTAGTAAGACTGCCATACAAGCTGCTGAGCGCTTCCTCTTATATAAGAGGTTATCCCGTATTCACTCCACAGCACCGATGGAACGAAGCTTTCATAAACCTCGCAGTCGCCCACGAAGATAACGTCGTTTCCGCCCTTATCGGCGTAATATTCGCCCGTCAGCGCTCCCTCGGGATTGCTTATATACTTTGGAATGACCAGAGCCTGAAGCGAGGCGAGAATAACTATTATGAGCAGTATCGCCACTACGCTGATCAAAACTTTTTTTAACATTTCTATCCTTTATCTTTTAAAATTGTGTATAAATAAATTGCGATGCATCATATCCGATGCTGTACGCGCCAAAGAGTATTATTGCAAGCAATATTGCTCCCGACAGCGCCCAGGAAAGCGCCGTTCTGCCGTAAAGCCATTCTCTGATATCACGCTTCTGGGATATTTTAGATACTATCGCCACAACTACTACGGATGTAGCAATTATAACGTAGTCGGTAATATCAAGTCCAAGCTTTAATATTCCGCCGCCGAGCATTTCCCCCCAAGAAGCAAAGTTTGTAAATATACTGAAAAGTCCGCGGAAGGTTGTTGGAACGTCGCGATAACAGTCGAGAATACGTATTGCGCCCATAAGAAGGAAGGTTCTTGTTCGGCAGAAAAGAGTCCAAGCATAGCTTGATGATACGCGTGGGAATCTCTTATGGAACTTGTTGAACAAGGGCGTAAGCTCCTGAGATACAAGTATTACAAGACAGTTAAGAAGTCCCCATACGATAAAGTTCCAGGACGCGCCGTGCCAAAGACCTGTCAAAAACCATGTGAATATGGTAGCGAGATATACAGGTATTCTCTTTCCAAGTGCGTTTCCGAATTTCGCTCTTGAGAATTTTGAGAGCTTCTGCATAGGCTTGCATAT
>JAZQVZ010000092.1:0-10672 GCA_045632105.1 Eubacteriales bacterium
GCTACCATGGCGTTACCTACACCGAGCGCTTCGGTCTTGAGGGCGCATTCATTACCAAGGCTACCGCTCAGCTTATGCGTGATTTCGGTGCTATTCAAGCTCCTCAGAATGCCTTTATTCTCAACCTCGGTCTTGAAAGCCTTCACGTAAGAATGGCTCGTCACTGCGAGAACGGTCTTGCAGTCGCTAAGTTCCTCAAGTCCGACGACCGTATCGCTTGGGTGACCTATCCCGGTCTTGAGAGCGACAAGTACTATTCTCTCGCTCAGAAGTATATGCCGAATGGCACCTGCGGTGTCGTAAGCTTCGGCGTAAAGGGCGGAAGAGCGATGGCTGAGAAATTTATGGGTAACCTTAAGATAGCCGCTATCGAAACTCACGTTGCCGATGCCAGAACCTGTTGCCTGCATCCCGCAAGCGCAACCCACCGTCAGATGAACGAGGAGGAGCTTGTTGCGGCAGGTATTTCGGGCGACCTTGTGCGCCTTTCCTGCGGAATTGAAAATGCTGAGGACCTCATCGAGGACATCAAGCAGGCTCTTGACGCTTTGAATTAAACTTTAGGAGGGTAATGGAATGCCGATAAAAATTCCAAATCTTTTACCTGCAACTCAGGTGCTTCTCAATGAAAATATATTCGTTATGACCGAGACCCGTGCTATGACTCAGGATATCCGTCCTCTGAAGATACTGATGCTCAATCTTATGCCTCAGAAGATAGTTACCGAGACTCAGATAGCAAGACTTATCGGAAACACTCCTTTGCAGGTTGAACTGGAGCTTCTTCAGACCGCTACCCACAAGTCCAAGCACACCTCTGCCGAGCATATGCTGGCGTTCTACAAGACCTTTGACGAGGTGGAGCACAAGAATTACGACGGAATGATAATCACGGGCGCTCCCGTTGAGCAGATGGAGTTCGAGGAGGTCGAGTACTGGGACGAGCTCTGCCGTATTATGGAGTGGACCAAGACCCACGTCACCAGCACCTTCCATATCTGCTGGGGCGCTCAGGCGGGACTTTACTACCATTACGGAGTGAAGAAGTACCCTCTCGAAAAGAAGCTTTTTGGCGTTTTCGAGCATACCCTTGACCACAAGAAGTCTATCCTTTTCAGAGGATTTGACGACAAGTTCGTGGTTCCTCATTCAAGACACACCACCTGTCGCAGAGAGGATATCGAGGCTGTTGACAAGCTGAAGATCCTTGCAAGCTCTCCCGAGGCAGGCGTATTCGTATGCGCTACCGAGAAGGGAAGACAGATATTCGTTACGGGACACTCCGAGTATGATGCGGATACCCTCAAGAACGAGTATTTCCGCGACAAGAACGCGGGTCTGCCGATTGAGCTCCCTAAGAATTATTTCCCTGATGACGATGACACCAAGGATCCCGTTGTTCGTTGGAGAAGCTGCGCTAATATGCTTTATTCCAACTGGCTCAACTACTTTGTGTACCAGTCGACACCTTACAATATCGAGGATATTACCGCAAATGCGGAATAAAAAAAGAAGGTCTTTCGACCTTCTTTTTTTATATTTCGATGAGGTTTTTGGGGCTCTTTGTAAAGTTGTAGACAGAGCCGTCCTCTTTGATGGTTATCATATCCTCGATGCGACAACCGTACTTGCCCTCAAGGTATATACCGGGCTCAACGGTTACAACGTGTCCGGGTGCGAGGCGGCTGTCTTCACCTGCCTTGGGAGAAACAGAGGGAGATTCGTGGATAAACATTCCAACGCCGTGACCAAGGCTGTGACCGAATGCGGGGCCGTAGCCAGCCTCACGGATCACCGAGCGAGCGATCTCGTCGGCATCGCTGCAGAGCATGCCTGACTGGATCTTATCAAGTGCGGCGAGCTGTGCCGAAAGAACGGTGTTATATACCTTCTTTATCTCCTCGTCAGCCTTGCCGATAACTACGGTTCTCGTCATATCCGAGCAATAGCCCTTATATTTTGCGCCGAAGTCCATAGTGAGAAATCCCTTGCGGAGCTTTACGTTTGAGGGAACTCCGTGGGGCAAGGATGAAGCGCAGCCCGAAACGGCGATGGTTTCAAATGCGGTAGCCTCTGCGCCCTGCTTTCTCATAAAGAATTCAAGCTCAAGAGCTACGTCAGCCTCGGTAACCTCGGGGGTTATAAAGGTGAGAATATGCTCAAACGCCGCGTCGGTTATCTGCTGTGCCTTTTCCATAAGCTCTATTTCGTAGGGAAGCTTCACCATGCGCTGACGGGTGAGCATCTCTGATGCTCCGTGGCAGAGAACAGCCTCGGGGAGCTTGTCGCAAAAGCGCTTGAAGCCTTCGCAGGAAAGCTCGCTTTCCTCAATGGCTATGTTTTTGAAATTGTTTTCACTAACAAGATCAGCGATGGTCGAGAGCATAGAGCCCTCAGGGCGGATCACCTCGAAATCCTTTACCGCCTCACGAGCCGCCTCTATGTAGCGGAAGTCTGCAAGGAGATATGCTTTGTCAGGGCTTATGAGAATATATCCGTCGGTGTAGTCAAAGCCCGAGAGATATCTCTGGTTGAGCTGAGATGATATTATAGCGGCGTCGTATTGGCTATTTGCCAAGGCGCTTTGAAATCTTTGAAGCTGTGTCATTTTCTTCCTCCGTTTGCAAGATAAGAGTTTTTCATTGTAAGCGCGTCCTCAGCCATAGTGCCGTCGGACTCGCAGATTATTCTGGGGGCAACGCCCTCCTTGATTATTGCTTCGATCAGCGGCTCGAAGTCGGGGCCGTAGACCGTGTCGGCAAAGGTCAGGTGCTTTTTCTCACCCGAGCCTGTAAATTCTATTTTTGAGAAGTGGCAGTGGAGATTGAAGGCGTATTCGTCGCCAAGGCGGGTGCCGATTCGGTCAAATACCTCTCTGTATGCATCACAAGTAGGGAAGTGAGATCCCAGATGACGGGCGTTGAGGTGACCGAAGTCTACTACGGGATGGTACTTGGGCGAGAGCTTGCAGAGCTCGATGACCTCGTCAAGAGTGCCGAGCTGATTTATCTTACCCATGGTTTCGATGCCCATTCGTATGTCGGTGTCGCCGTTTACCTCAAGGTTTTTCAACAGAGTGTCGCTTGCCAGAGCCATTGCTTCCTCACGGGAGATCTTTGCCGCGCTTCCTGCATGAATAACTATGGTGTCGGCGCAGAGCAGCTCTGCTGCGCGTAGTGAGCGGCTGATATAGTCGATGCTCTTAAGACGCTTCTCGGGGTCAACACCCGAGAGCGAAATGAAATAGGGGGTATGGAAGGACATAAGCACGCCGTGCTTCTGCGCCTCCTCGCCTATCTTGCGAAGTGTAGCCTCGCCTGCGGTAAGTCCGTTTCCTGCCTCGTATTCGTACGCGTCAAGTCCGCGGAGCTTTACCCATTCGGGAGCTTGGGTGGTGGATTTTTTGCCGTCGGCGTAGAAGGATTCACTGTTTCCTCCGGGGCCAAAGGTTGCATATTCTATTCTTTTCATTATTTTTCACCTTTCGTCTGCAAGCGTCTGTATCTTCTCATAAAGGGACGCTCAAGCAGTCGCTTAGAGCGGAAGAAGAGGTTGCGCTTGTCCTTTATAGGGGGGACGATAATAGAGGGCAGATCAAGATTGTGCGCCGCTAAGGTGTCGGTGAGCAGCTGGTCGCCAAGACCTGCGGTCACGTCTGCCGACACTCCCATCTCCTTCATTGCCTTTATAAGCGTACGGGAACCCGGCTTGCCGCTGTCTGCATAGGCAGGGAGCCCAAGAAGGCTATTGAAAAGCTCCACACGGGGAGAGTGGTTATTGGAAACCAGCGCCGATTTGATACCTGCCGCCTTGAGAGAGCTGAACCAATCAATTATTTTCTGGTCGGGCAGATCCTGCTCGTAGGGCGCGAGGGTGTTGTCTATGTCAATAAGCAGAGCCTTTATTCCTATGCTTTCAAGGAACTCGGGGGTCACCTTGTCATACGTATCGAAAACGTAATCGGGGGTGAGCAGATAATTCAAAGTATGTCTATGCTTGTGCTTCATAATTACCGTCCTTAATATTTCTACGAATATTTTAACATAAAAAATCAATTTTATCAAGTAGCAATTTACAGCAAAAAAATATCCCTCCGTTACTACGGAGGGATATTCATTATGGGGTGAGATATGGGATTCGAACCCACGGCCTTCAGGGCCACAACCTGACGCGCTAACCAACTGCGCCAATCCCACCATTATGGCGTGCCTTGAGGGACTCGAACCCCCGACCTACTGCTTAGAAGGCAGTTGCTCTATCCTGCTGAGCTAAAGGCACACACTTAACAAATGGCGCATAAATGCGCCATCTGTTTATGGAGCGAGTGATGGGAATCGAACCCACGCGACCAGCTTGGAAGGCTGGGATTCTACCATTGAACTACACTCGCAAATTTCGAGGTCCTCGTGAACCGCTCATATATAATATCACAAAGTTTTTGGTTTGTCAATACTTATTTTAAAGTTTTTTTGAAAAAAGTTTTGCTCTTTTTGCAAAAACATTGAAAATACTAATGGAATATGATATAATCTAAATACAGTTACGTAAGCAAAGGGGGGCGGCAACACCGCCCCAAATTAAATTATCGGAGAGCTTGATATGAAGAAAAAGCACGTTAATATTCCTATATTTATACCTCATATGGGCTGTCCCAACGATTGTGTTTTTTGTAACCAGAGGACTATTTCGGGGCATAACGAATTCAAGATAGAGCAGGCGAGAGCCGAGATAGAGGAGGCTCTTTCCACTATTCCTGCCGAGGCTACCACTGAGATAGCCTTTTTCGGAGGCTCATTTACGGGAATTGAGCGATCTCTTATGATCTCTCTTCTGAAGCTTGCGCAGGATTACGTTGATAGCGGTCGTGTCCGTGAGATCAGGCTTTCCACACGCCCCGATTACATAAACGAGGAGATACTTTCGATCCTTTCACAGTTTTCGGTCCGCACCGTAGAATTGGGGCTTCAAAGTCTTGATGACAAAGTGCTTTCTGCATCCCGTCGAGGACACGATGCAGAGTGCGCTCTTCGCGCCTGTCGTGCCGTTAAGGAGGCGGGCTTTGAGCTGATAGGACAGATGATGATAGGTCTGCCGCGGTCAAACATTGAGAGTGAGATGATGACCGCGAGAATGATATGCGAGGCGGGAGCCGACGGCGCCCGAGTATATCCCACCGTTGTGTTTGACGACACCGAGCTTGCCCGAATGAGCAGAGAGGGAATATATCAGCCGCTTGATCTTGACGATGCGGTGGAGCGTACGAAAAACGTGCTCGATATATTTGACAGAGCAGGCGTGCCCTGTATAAGAGTGGGGCTTTGCGCCTCTGAAAATCTTGCCGATTCCTCAAAGGCGATAGCGGGTGCAAACCACAGCGCGATCGGTGAGCTTGCCATGAGCAGCTTGTACTTTGATCGCATCTGCCGAGAGCTTGACAGACTTGACGTCAGGGGCGGAGGAGTGACGGTTTACGTATCTCCGGGCTCTGTTTCAAAGGCTGTGGGGCAAAAAAAGAAAAATAAAATAGAAATTTCTCAAAAATATGGCCTTGAATGGATAAAAGTGCTTGAAAAAAATGAAGTTTTGGGTTATAATATTATAATAGAGAAATTTTTGAAAAAGGGCGATTGACGCCTTTAGAGAAAAGACGAAAAAACATCCGAGAGGAGAACCGACGTGTATCTGAAATCTCTTGAATTACAGGGCTTTAAGTCCTTTCCGGATAAGTCCAAGCTGACCTTTGAGGGCGGCACTACGGTAATCGTAGGTCCTAACGGAAGCGGAAAATCGAATATTTCCGACGCTATGAAGTGGGTGCTTGGCGAGGTGTCCTCTAAGAGTATCCGCGGAACAAAGATGGAGGATATCATCTTCGGCGGAGCGGACAGCCGCAGACCTATGGGTTACGCCGAGGTTTCGGTCACCTTTGACAACTCGGGTATGATGGGCAGACTTGACTGTCCTTATGACGAGGTTACCGTTACCAGACGTTATTATCGCTCGGGCGAGAGCGAGTATTATATCAACCGCAGAGCCGTACGTCTGCGCGATATTTACGAGCTGTTTATGAACACAGGTGTAGGCCGTGACGGATATTCCATTATCGGTCAGGGTAAGATAGCCGACATCATATCGAGAAAGAGCGACGAGAGAAGAAGCATCTTCGAGGACGCTTCGGGTATTGCAAAATACCGTCACAAGAAGAGCGAGAGCGAGAGAAAGCTTGCCGCTACCGAGGACAATATGACCCGTATCAACGATATTTTCGTTGAGGTAGAGGCTCAGGTGGCTCCTCTTGAAAAGGAAGCAGAGAAGGCTAAGAAGGCTATCGAGCTTCTTGAAACTAAAAAGCGAGTTGACGTTCAGCTTTGGCTTTACGACACCGAAAAGCTCCGCGCTGACGTTAGCAAGTGTGAGCAGAGCTTTAAGGAGTCCGAGTTCCAGCTTAACAATGCTGAGGACTCTATCCGTTCTCTTGAAAAGCAGAACGAGCGTCTTTTCGAGATATCTCAGTCCAATAAGGCTGAGTCCGAGGCACTGCTCAAGCAGATAAGAGAGCAGACCGAGATAAATCACAGACTTGACAGCGAATACAATATAGATGACACCAATATCGCTCACACCAAGGAGATGATGGCGGCGGCTGAGGGGGCTTGCGAGTCCACCAAAAAGTCTATTGCCGCTGAGGAGCAGGGCGACGTTGCGAGAGCTCAGAAGATATCCGAGCTCGAGGCATCTCTCGACGCTAAAAATGCTGAAAGAGCAGAGGTAGAGGGCGAGAAGGTAGGTTATTCGACAAGAGCCGACGAGCTTGGCTACGATCTTGCTCGCGCGCTGTCGGATATAAGAACTCTTGAGGCTGAGCAGGCAGACGTTAAGGCGAGAATTTCCTTTATTGATTCTTCTCGTGACGGCGATCTCGACAGAAATCAGTCTATGCTTCGCGAGATCGAGGAATACGAGCTGGCAAACCAGAAGATGAAGAGCCAGTGCGCTACCATCAAAAAGACTCTCGATGAATACGAGGCGCTTACAAATGATGCAACAAAGGCTACCGAGCGACTTGAAAAGGAGCTTGAGGGCCTTTATGCCGAGAGAGCTGAGCAGAACGAGCGACGCGCTGAGCTTTCACTCAGAAGAGATTCGGTAAAGCAGAGAATAGATACCTTCAAGGCTATGGAAGAGCAGCTTGAGGGATATTCGGGAAGCGTAAGATTCGTAATGAAGAAATACGCCGAGGGCGGAATTACCGATAAATACGGCAACAAGGCGGGAAAGGTCTACGGTCCTATTTCCCAGCTTATAAGTGTTGAGGATAAGTACATAACCGCAATAGAAACCGCTCTTGCGGCAAATCTTCAGCATATAGTAGTAGAGGACGAAGCTGTTGCAAAGGCTGCTATTTACGCTCTTAAGAGAGCGGGAGCAGGTAGAGCGACTTTCTTCCCCGTGACTACGTCAAGACCTCAGGAGGCAACTCACGAAATGCGTGAGGCGGCAGGCTTTGCGGGTTATATTGGAATTGCAGACGAGCTTGTTTCAAGCGATCCCAAGTTCTCCAACATACTTTCGGGTATCCTTGGAAGAACGCTTGTGTTTGATACGCTTGACAATGCGGCGGCTATGGCTCGCTCGCTTGAGAGCAGGGTAAAGGCTGTTACCCTTGACGGCCAGCAGGTCAACATAGGCGGTTCCTTTACAGGAGGATCTGCGAAGACCAACGCAAACATTCTCGGCCGCGCAGGAGAGATCAAGCGACTTGAGGGTGAGGCTGAGGAGCTTAACGGCAGAATTGCTGACATTGATAAGGCCCTTTCCGAGATAGGAAAGCAGGTAGAGGAGCTTGAGGACGAGAAGGATTCTGCAGAGCAGAAGATAAGCCTTGTTCGAGTTATGCGCGATGCTGAGAGCTTCCGCTTTGAGCAGCTCGACGCTAAGCTTGCGGCAAATATCACTCTTACCGAGAAGCTTCGCGACGATTACGAGGAGCTGCTTCGTGAGCGTGAGCAGTTCGATAAGGATAAGGAAACTCTGTCGGTAAGACTTAAGGAGATCGAGAAGCAGATCGAGGAGATCAATGCGGCTCGAAGCAGCATGGACGTTCGTCGCAACGAGGCGCTGGACAAGAAGCAGGAGTGCGAGGATCGTATAACCGCTCTCATAATCCTTGCAAACGAGATCCGTAAGGATATAGAAACCGAGCAGAGAATGGCTGACGAGGCGCAGATACGTCTTAACGGCTTTATCGAGGCGCTGACTCTTCAGAGTGAGCGAATCGAGGCGCTCAAGCAGAGAATTGAGGAATACAAAAAGGCGCAGGCAGAGAACCGCGTACAATACGAGGCGGGCAAGGCAACTCTTGCAGATCTTAACGCTAAGCGCGCAAAGGTCGAGGAGGGCAGCAGCGAGTTTGAGCGCAAGCTCAACGAGGTGAACGCCAAGATGCGTGAAAGAATGCAGCATAAGGAGAATATTTTCAAGGAGTACACTCGCTTTGAAAACAAGCTCCAGCATCTCCACGAGGAGCAGGATAAGCTGGCATCAAGACTTTGGGACGACCACGAGCTTACGAGAGCCGACGCTGTTGCGCTTGGCTACCCCGAGCTTTCTGCCGAAACCAGAGGCGAGGCTGCGGCAAAGCAGACCGAGTGCCGCAACAAGCTCCGCGTTCTCGGAAACGTAGACCTTGATGCTATCAATAAGTACAAGGACGTTAAGAAGCGTTACGACGAGATGGCGGCGCAGATAAGCGACCTTAACTCCGCGAAGGAGGAGCTGATGCGTGTTATCGAGCAGCTTGAGGGCGAGATGAAGACCGCGTTTATAGACTCCTTCAACCAGATAAACGAGAACTTCAACCGAGTATTCTCCGAGCTCTTTGGCGGCGGCTCGGCAGAGGTATCCTTGACCGATCCCGATAACGTGCTTGAAAGTGGAATAGAGATAAAGGCGGCGCCTCCCGGAAAGATAATCAAGAATATGGTACAGCTTTCTGGTGGAGAGCAGGCGTTTATCGCTATCGCGCTCTTCTTTGCGATATTGCAGGTCAACCCCACGCCCTTCTGTATCCTCGACGAGATAGAGGCGGCGCTTGACGAGGTCAACGTTGCAAGACTTGCAGAGTACATAAAGAGATATTCCGGCGGAACTCAGTTCGTTATGATCACTCACCGCCGCGGAACTATGGAGGCGGCAAGCCGTCTTTACGGTGTAACCATGCCCGAGCGAGGCATCTCCAAGGTGCTTGAGCTTGACGTGGCGGATATTTCCAAGAAGAAGGGAGAAGACTGGAATGGGATTTTTGGATAAGCTGAAGCAGGGTCTTTCCAAGACCAAGAGCGCAATATTCGATCAGATCGACGACGTGCTCAAGGCATTCGTCAAGGTTGACGAGGATCTGCTTGAGGAGCTTGAGGAGCTTCTTATAATGTCCGACATAGGCGTTGGCGCTACCGAGGAGATCATAGACCGTCTGCGCGAGGATATAAAGGAAGGCAGACTTAAGGAAAAGGATCAGGTGATCGATGCCCTTAAGGCTATACTTGCGGATATGATAGGAGAGGGCGGAGAGCTCGATCTTTCGGGAAGTCCCACTATCATTCTTGTAATAGGTGTAAACGGAGCAGGTAAGACTACCTCTATCGGAAAGATATCCAACCGTCTTATAAAGAAGGGCAAGAAGGTAGTCGTTGCGGCTGCCGATACCTTCAGAGCGGCTGCTATTGATCAGCTTGCAGTTTGGTGCGAGCGCTCGGGCGCTGATCTTGTAAGACAGAACGAGGGAAGTGACCCTGCGGCGGTGGTATTCGACGCTGTGAATTACGCTAAAAAGCGTGGCGCAGACGTGCTTATCGTAGATACTGCGGGCAGACTTCACAATAAGACAAACCTTATGAACGAGCTTGCAAAGATAAACCGAGTTATCGACAAGGAGTGCCCCGGCGCAGTAAGAGAAAATCTTCTTGTGCTTGACGCTACTACCGGTCAGAACGCGGTTCTTCAGGCCAAGGAATTTCGCAATGCAGCAAGCATTACGGGACTTGTTCTTAACAAGCTTGACGGTACGGCAAAGGGTGGTATCGTTATCTCTATAAAGAAGGAGCTTGATATACCCGTTAAGTTTATCGGTGTCGGCGAGAAGATCGACGATATGCAGGAATTTGACGGAGAAGAATTCGTGGAGGCTTTGTTCAGCTGATGAAGATCGTACTTGCTTCGAGAAATAAGCATAAGATAGGAGAGCTTCAGGCTCTTATGTCCAAGTATATCGACGGGATCGAGATACTGTCGCTTGACGACGTTGGTATCTACGGCGAGATCGAGGAGGACGGACAGACCTTTGGCGAGAACGCGCTTATCAAGGCAAGAGCGGCGGCAGCGTCGGGATATATCGGCGTTGGCGACGATTCGGGTCTTGCGGTAAGAGCTCTCGGTGGAGCTCCCGGTATATATTCGGCTCGTTATTCGGGTGAGCACGGCAACGATGCGGCAAACAACGCGCTGTTGCTTAAGAATCTTGCAGAAAAGGACGATAGATACGGAGAATTCGTTTGCTCGGTAGCCCTTGTATTTCCCGATGGCAGAGAGCCTATCGCGGTAGAGGGAAGAACTGGTGGAATTATTCTTGAATCCCCTCGAGGAGAGGGCGGATTCGGTTATGACCCGTTATTCT
>JAZQVZ010000093.1:0-5811 GCA_045632105.1 Eubacteriales bacterium
AGTATCTCTTGATGAATCTCTGCCAGGTTATCTCGGTCATGAAGGGAATGATGGGAGCCATGATTCCGGTGATAGACTTGATAGCGTAGAAGAGAACAGAGTAAGCGTTCTGCTTGTCCTCGTTGTTATCGGTGGACCAGAAGCGTCCGCGGTTTACACGGATGTAGAAGTTGGAGATATCGTTAACGAATGCCTCGAATGCAACTACAACCTCTCTGGTGGAGTAATCACCCATATACTTGTTAGCCTCACGGATGAAGCTGTTGGTGCGGATCACCAGCCATCTGTCGATGTCGCAAAGCTTGTTTACGTCGAGCTTCGAAAGATCTACCTTGGTGCCGTCGATATCAGCGTAGGTAGCGAAGAAGGTCTCAAGGTTCCAGAACGCAAGAAGCTTTCTTCTTGCCTCTTCACCAAGGGTGTAGCCGAAGCGTACGTCGTTAGATGTGGAGGAGGAAGCGAAGATATATCTCGACGCGTCAGCTCCGATGATATCTGCAGCCTCGTCAAAGCGGATCATAAAGCCTGTCTTGGAGAAGCGGCTTCCGTCCTCGGAAACTACCATTCCGTGAGTGCTTACACGCTCGTAAGGAGGCTCGTCAACAAGCACTGTACTCATAAAGAGCATAGAGTAGAACCAAAGGCGGATCTGCTCCTTCATCTCGAGAACGTGCTCTGCGGGGAAGTACTGCTTCCAGTATTCCTTATCGGTGAAGTGCTTAAGGGTGGAGAAGGGAACGATACCTGCGTCGAGCCATACGTCGCCGACCTGAGTAACTCTCTGAACCGCCTTGCCACACTTGGGACAGCAGACCTTAACGTCGTCTATCCAGGGGCGGTGGAGGTGAGGAATAGCGTCGACCTTGGACTTGTCAACGGCAAGCTCGTAGAGCTCCTCCTTGGAGCCAACTACCGTCAGCTCTCCGCAATCGCAGAGATAGAAGGGCAGGGGCAGACCGTAGAAGCGCTTACGGGAGATATTCCAGTCGGACATATTCTCCAGCCAGTCGAGCATTCTCTTGCCCTGATATGCAGGCTCCCAGCGTACCTTGTTAGCGTTTGCTATAAGGCGGGGGCGAAGCTCGTCAACCGAGATAGCCCACTCCTTGCCAAGACGGAAGATGATCTCTCTCTTACATCTCCAGCAAACGGGGTAGCTGTGCTTATATTTGTGAGTATAGAAAAGCTTTCCTCTTTCCTTGAGAGCGTCGAATACGATCTGACGGCACTCCTGCGCGTCAAGACCTGTAAGGAAGCCGAAGCCCTCGTAGAAGATTCCGTACTCATCAACGGGAATGATCTTGGGAAGACCGAGCGACTCACCGAGAGCAAAGTCCTCAGCGCCGCATCCGGGAGCGATGTGAACTACGCCACAGCCCTCACCGTCAACGACCTCGTCCCAAAGAACGATCTTGTGAGCAAAGCTCTGCTCCTCGAACTCGGGGAAGCAGGTCTCATACTCAAGACCCTCAAGGTCGGTACCCTTGAAGCTGTCAAGGAGAGTAACTCCGTCCTTGCCTGCGAACTTCTGCTTGAAGTAGCTCTCGGAGGTAACGTAGTTGTGCTCCTCGCCCTCAACGTGCAGACGAACGTAGGTCATCTCGGCGTTTACTGCCAGAGCTACGTTTGCAGAGAGGGTCCAGGGGGTAGTCGTCCAAACCAGAATGTAGTCGTTTGTGTTCTTGATGGGCAGCTTGAAGAATACTGCCTCGTGCTCGATCTCCTTGTAGGAGCCTGTCATCTCGTGCTCGGAGAGAGAGGTTCCGCAACGGGAGCACCAGGGCATAGGCTTATATACCTGACGGATCCAGCCGCCCTCGTGGCACTTCTTAAGGAATGCCCAGATTCCTGTGATGTTTTCGTCGGTGTAGGTGTAGTAGGAATTATCCCAGTCCATCCACTGACCGAGACGAATAGACTGCTCGGTGATAACGCCCGAGAACTTCTTTACTCGCTCGATGCACTTGTCGGTGAACTTGTCAAGACCGTAAGCCTCGATGTCGTGCTTGGTCTTAAAGCCAAGCTCCTTCTCAACCTCAACCTCTACCCAAAGACCCTGAGAGTCAAAGCCGTTACGGTAGTGGGTGTCGCAGCCCTTCATTGCGTTGTACTTGATGAAGGTATCCTTGAGGGTTCTACCCCAGGTGTGGTGGATACCCATAGGGTTGTTAGCGGTGATAGGTCCGTCGATAAAACGGTACTTGGGGCCGTTAGCGTTCTTCGCCTTCAGCTTTTTGAAGCAATCGTTTTCCTTCCAGAAGCTGATTATTTCTTTTTCGTTTTCAGCAAAGGAATATTTCGTATCGAATTTGTCCTGCATATTTGTATCTGCCTTTCTGTGATTTGACAAAATTATACATTATAATAGATAATACAGTATAGCACAAAATAAAAGTAAAGTCAATAGAATTGAAAGTTTTTTTGAGGTGTGAAAGCAACAAAAACCTATGGAAATGTCAAAACTCCATAGGTTTTTTGCTTTTATTTAAACTAGGCTGCCGATAGCCCTCGGCAGAGCGTCGATCATGTCGCTTGCCATAAGTGAATATTCGGTGAGATCCTCGGCGGCAATATCTCCGCAAAGGCCGTGGAGATATACGCAGAACGCCGCGTCGTTGAGGGTGTTTTTCTGAGGGTCGTTGCGCTTTTGAGCAAATATTCCCGCTATAATTCCCGCGAGAACGTCACCCGAGCCACCCGTTGCCATTCCGCTGTTGCCTGTGGTGTTCACGTATACCCTATCCGAGCCGTCGGATACTGCGGTCTTATGGGATTTGAGGACGCAGGTAAGAGAGTGCTCCTTTGCAAAATCAAGAGCAGTCTTTTCGGGATTTGACAGAATTTCTTCCACCGAAACGCCTGTAAGCCTTGACATTTCCTTTATATGAGGAGTAATTACCGAGCCCTTTGCATATTTCAGAAGAGCGGGGCTTCGGGATATGATATTCAGGGCGTCGGCGTCAAGCACCGTGGGGATATTCAGCTCGTAGGTGAGGCGTACGAGGTCGGATATGATTGCTCTTGATCCTCTTGTCGTACCAAGTCCGCAGCCTGCTACAACCACGTCTGCTCTTTCCAAAGAGGAGAGTAGGGTATCTCTTGAATATTGGTCATTCCAAGGAGTGATGATGGCCTCGGGAATAAGTGTCTGGAGTATTTCTCGGTTGCTCTCGTGGGTGAATATCTCCACAAGCCCCGCTCCCGAGCGGTACGCCGCCTTGGCGCAGAGATATGCCGCTCCTGCCATTCCGGGAGAGCCGCAAACGCAGAGAACTCTGCCGAGATCGCCCTTGTTTGCATCGGGCTTTCGGTAGGGAAGCAGCGCTTTTACCTCGTTTATATCCTGAAAATTGAAGGCTTCCATTTCTATAATTCCTCCAAAGCATAGTCATTTTATTGTTATTTTATCACATAATGATATAAAAAGCAAAGGTTTTTATGCAAATAAGCCCCAAAAAACTTATATTGGGGAAGAATATTTCAAAAAACTATTGACAACCAATTGAAAATCAATTATAATATGTAATGTCGCATTTTATGTCAATGAATAAATGCGCGATCCACAAGCGTAACGGAGGAGATTATGGTCGTTGATGTTGCTCCGCTTCTCAGAGGAGAAGTCAAGAAAATAGATATCGACTATATGCTCTCGCCCGAGCAGTTGGACGGAATAAGATTTGAGGACGCTCACGTGACCGGAGTCCTGACGGACAATAGCGGATATATGAGATTGCGCCTCAAGGCAGAGCTTGTTTACCACGGTGAATGCGCAAGATGTCTTGCTCCCGTTGACGGAGTTTTCTCTCTTGACTTTGAGCGTACCGTAGCCGCAGAGGGAACTATCGATGAGGATAGGCTCGAGGAGCTTATTGATGAATACGTGGTCCTTGAGGGTCACGAGCTTGACGTCGACCAGCCTCTTTGCGAGGAAATGATGCTTGGCTTTCCTTCCAGATTGCTTTGCTCGGACGATTGCGAGGGACTTTGCCCTAAGTGTGGCAAGCCGAAGCGCGAGGGTG
This sequence comes from Eubacteriales bacterium, assembly GCA_045632105.1. Lineage (GTDB taxonomy): Bacteria > Bacillota > Clostridia > Oscillospirales > CAG-272 > HGM12713. The sequence goes on from JAZQVZ010000093.1 coordinate 4,020, forward strand.
ATTGCGGCTGTGTGTTGAAGGAGATAGATCCAAGACTTGCAGTGCTCAAGCATTTTTTTGACGAAGATGAAAAATAAAAAATTTATATAAATATTAGTTAACAACGCTTCAAGGAGGTGTAATCATGGCAGTACCAAAGAGAAAAGTATCTAAGGCTCGTAGAGACAAGAGACGCTCTAACAACTGGAAGCTTATCCTTCCTGGAATGACCAAGTGCCCTAAGTGCGGAGAGTTCGTAAGAAGCCACCGCGTTTGCAAGGCTTGCGGTTACTATGCAGGAGACAAGGTTCTCGACGTAGAGAGCAAATAATCAACCATAAAAGAAACAGTAGCTCGACATTATTCAAGCTACTGTTTCTTTTTGGAGCAAGAACGGAGGAAATATGACGGGCTTAAGAAAAGTCGCAGTAATTCTTTTGATAATAATTCTGGTTGGCTGCTTTGCTTCCTGTAGTTACGGGAGCTCGGTAGACGTCAGCGGTGAAAAGATAGATTTTTTTGCCCTTGAGCTTTCTGCGCTTGAGGGGTACGTTGAAATAGGTCAGTATACCGAGCTTGAAATAGCGCTTGGTGAGAGCGACAAGGGCTCTGCCGTATGGAACGCTGTAATAAGCGGCTCGACGGTGAAGAGCTATCCCGAAAAGCAGGTCTACTACTACGTAGAGCAGCTTCAGGGTCAGTACAAGTATTACGCAGAGCAGTTGGGTATTTCCTATGAGGAGATGCTCGGTCAGCTTGGAATAGATGAGGTCGCTATCCTGAAGGAAGCGAAGGCGATGACCAAGGGCGATATCATATACGCTATCGTGGTCAAGAAGGAGAACATTTCCTTGAGTGAGAGCGAGAAGCAGAGTCTTGTTGACAGATACGTTGACAAGTACGTGTCCGAATATGGATACACAAAGGAATACGTTGAGGAAAATCTCGTTGATGAGATATACGGCTCGATGCTTTACGATAAAACTACCGAGTTTTTGATAATAAATAACCGATTTGAATGATAAAAGGACTGCCCCGATGCTTCGCATGGGACAGTCCCTTTTTTATTCGTCGATTGCCTCGAACTTTTCGCGGGCTCTGAAGAGAAGAGAGATACACCAGATTCCCGCAAGGGCAACGACGGTATAGATTATACGGCTTACAAGACCACTCTGACCGCCGCCCAGCCATGCAACTATATCAAACTGGAAAAGACCGATGCTTCCCCAGTTAAGGGCGCCGATGATGGTCAGTATGAGCGCTATTCTGTCCATTATCATTTGAACATTCCTCCTTCAAACGGAATTTCCGTTCAAGGTTAGTTTTCTCGAAAGAAATAGTTTTATGTTTGGGAAAAATTGCAACTTTGGGTTTATGCACAGCACGACCGTAGGGTGCAATAATAATTTTATTTTCAAGTTCTTTTGGTTCTTTTCTCGAAAGAAAAGAACAGAAAAGCCTAACATTAGAAATTAGGCAAAAACAAAACAGGGTCGCTATTGCGACCGCGTCGAGAGAGAGGTATTCGCCGTTGGCGAAGATTCGCACCCACTGCGCCTGACAAGCGAGCTTGTCGATCTTCGAGGGGCGAATGCGAACTCTATCCTGCTTCGCAGGGGAGAGTTTTTTCTGCCCAGCTCTGGCAAAAACAAAACAGGGTCGCTATTGCGACCCTGTTTTGTTTTTGGCGGAGAGAGAGAGATTCGAACTCTCGGAACGGTATTAGCGTTCACACGATTTCCAGTCGTGCGCCTTAGACCAGCTCAGCCATCTCTCCATAGTTGGCGTTGTTGCTCAACGGTTAGTATTATAG
>JAZQVZ010000094.1:0-17926 GCA_045632105.1 Eubacteriales bacterium
CTGTCTTATCAATAGTAGCGGGATTACATTCCGCCGTTATCTCGGCATCGTTTGAAATGCAGAAGCATCCAGCGAGTGTTTCCAAAAGCTTTTCAAAGCATTCAATGGGTAACAAGGTAGGAGTTCCACCGCCAAAGTACACGGTATCCACAACTCTTCCCTCTGCTCTCGGCGAGAAGTCTTTTATTCTTCTGCAAAGCTCCTCAGTATATGCATACATATCGCTGCCATCGCCCTTTGGAAAGGAGCAAAAATCACAGTAATGGCACTTTCTTATGCAAAATGGGATATGTATATATACTCCAAGTCGATTCATTATTACCTCTCAAAAGCAAGACCGCAGCCGCAAGGCTGCGGTCCTCTAAAAATCATTCCTTATCTACGGTATCGCTGAAGCGGAAGCCTGCAGTTTCGGTAACAGGCAGTGAGAATACAAGAGCGTGAGCCTTTGTATCGATTCCAGCCTTCTGCATTATAGCCTTCATGATCTCTTTCTTATTGGAAGCACCTGCAACTATAAGCACTATCTCCTTCTCCTCTGCCAGAGAAAGTCCAAAGAATTTCTGAGCGCCCGCTCCCGTGCCCTTAGCACGAATAGTGGTTCCGCCTGCCGCGCCCGCCTCGCGAGCCGCTTCCATTACCATATCTGTATAGCCCTTTTCATATATAGCTACTATAAGCTCCTGTGTGGATTGCATATCCGTATCCTCCTTACTCGTGGTCTCGGTATCGCCGTCGATCTTCTGGCCTGCGCTGAAATATTCCAGAGCCTTCGCTCCACCAATGGTCGAAAAAGGTATCGCTACCGCGATTCCTCGGTCGGGAAGATCTATCTTCATATCTACCGTCAAGCCTCTTATAACGTCCTTCAGTGCGGCGTCGGTCATAACCGAAAGAAGCAGACTTTTTTCATTCTTCTCTATTCCGAGAAGCGAAAGAGTTTTCTCGTGAGCAGTTCCGTTACACTGCGCAGTATATATTACCGAAATATTTTTGTCCTTGAAGAACTGCTCGTATTCTTCGGTATCAGCTCTTCTCGTAATGGTCAAAAGCAAATATAATTTCATTTAGTCATTCCTCCTCTCTCAAAGATCGATGATCTCATCGTCGGCGTCGCTTATACTGTCAATATGCTCTGCAACACCAAGACCGCCAAAGTCGATAACGATCTGTCCGTCCTCACGAACAACAGGCTCGTTCTGACCGCTCTTGCTTGCCGCTCTCTGCTTGATCTGGTAAACAAGACCGAGTATCTGAATAGCAATAAGGGGGGTCATCGCTACCATTGCGACTACGCCGAAAGCATCCTGAACGATATTTCCGCCAACAGCTGCGCAAGCGCCTACTGCAAATGGCAACAGGAAGGTTGCGGTCATTGGACCCGATGCAACTCCACCAGAGTCAAATGCGATCGAGGTAAACACGTCGGGAACTACGAACGAAAGGATAAGCGCAATAGCGTATCCGGGTATGAGTATGTAAAGGATAGGTATCCCCGTAAGTACACGGAGCATCGCAATACCTACCGATATAGCAACGCCTATGGAAAGCGTCAGCGCCAGAACCTTTCCGGGAATAGCGCCCGAGGTTTCGTCCTCAACCTGTTTTGTAAGCACGTGAACTGCGGGCTCTGCGGCAACTATAAAGTAACCGATTATCATACCAATAGGTATTATAAGCCACTTGAGTGCCGAGGATGCAAGATTCTGTCCAAGAAGATTTCCAAGAGGCATAAATCCTACGTTTACACCCGTCAAAAAGAGTGTAAGTCCTACAAAGGTGTAAAGAACACCTATCAATATCTTGCCAAGTCCCTTGGTTCCAATGCCTCCGCTGAGTGCTCTGAATATAAGGAAGAACACTACGATAGGTCCTACCGCTATCAGAACCTCTGATGCGTAGTGAGGAATCTTCTGTAGGAACATAAGGAATATATCGCGGGATGTGGTCGCAACAGGAATCTCATATACCGAAGGGTCAAGAGTTCCTACGTCATTGAGAAGGCCAAGAAGCATTACCGCAATTATCGGGCCCACCGAGCAAAGAGCGATAAGACCGAAGCTGTCGTTCTCTGCCTCTCCGTCGGCTCTGATAGAAGCAACGCCCACACCAAGCGACATTATAAAGGGAACGGTCATAGGTCCCGTGGTAACTCCGCCCGAATCAAAGGAAATAGCCATAAATCCCGAGGGAACGAAGCAAGCAAGACCGAAAACTATTGCATAAAATCCAAGGAGAAGATACTTAAGTCTTATTCTGAAGATTATTCTCAGCATCGCCATCACAAGCATCGCGCCTACTCCTGCGGCTACTGAAATGATAAGCGTGAAGCTGGGTATGCTTTTGATCTGTCCTGCAAGCACCGTAAGATCGGGCTCGGATATAGTTATCATAACTCCTACAAAAAAGGATATGAGTATGATCATCAAAAGATTTTTGGATTTGGTCATCTTTGAGCCCACATACTCACCCATAGGCATCATAGCTACCTCTGCGCCAAGAGTGAAAAGTCCCATTCCGAATATAAGCATTACTGCTCCGAGAATAAACGAAAGCAGGATAGGGGCGTCTATGGGGGCTATGGTCACCAGAAGCAACAGCACTATTCCCGTAACGGGAAGCACCGACGACAGTGACTCTTTTATTTTTTCAACAAGTATCGTCTTTTGTGAAAATTTCAAGGTTCCTTCCCCCCTTCTCTAAATCATTACTATAATTATATCATTTGGGTCAGTTCTTTTCAATAGAGAAATACAAAAAAGTAATTTTTACACTTTAGTAATAATATTGACATCAGCAAGAGCAATATGGTATAATATACTTAATAACGGCGAAAGGATAACGCAATGCAGAACCTTGGTTATTATAACGGTAAATTCGACCTTATAGATAATATGAGCGTACCTATGAACGACCGCGCTTGCTACTTTGGTGACGGTCTTTTTGAGGTAGCCTACGTAAGAAATAATAAAATATACGCCCTTGACGAGCATATGAGCCGTATGTACGACAGCGCAAAAACGCTTGGGTACAATATGCCTCTGACAAAGGAGGAATTTTCCTCCCTGCTCTACGAGCTTTCGGCAAAAGTGGACGCGAGCGAGCAGATAATATATTGGCAGGTCTCCAGAGGCACCGAGCTTCGCTCTCACGCGCCTCAAAGCAAGCTGACTGCGAATATATGGGTAACCATTCGCGAAAAGCAGATGCTTCCTCCCTATTCTCCCATGAAGCTTATTACCTATCCCGATACGAGATTTTTCCACTGTAATATGAAGACCCTCAATCTTCTGCCCACAGTTCTTGCATCAACTGCGGCAAGCGAGGCAGGAGCCGAGGAAGCAATATTCCACCGCAACGGAAAGGTCACCGAATGCGCCCATTCTAACCTCTGTATCATCCGCAACGACGGCGCTATACAGACCGCCCCCGCTGACGATCTCATTCTTCCGGGAGTAACACGCGCTCATATGATACGCGCCTGCGAGGAGCTTGGAGTTCCCTGTATCGAGAAGCATTTCACTCTTGAGGAGCTGATGAATGCCGCTGAGGTGGTGGTTATTTCCTCGGGAACACAGTTCCGCCCCGCATACGAGGTGGACGGTAAAAAGGTTGGAGGCAGAGCTCCCGAGCTGGTTGCAAAAATGCAGGAAAAGCTCTACGGAGATTTCCTTGAGAAAACCAAATAAATTAAAAGCGTGTCGAAAAATCGACACGCTTTTTTTAGGATTCCATTTGCTTTCCAAGAAAGTTTGCCGCTGTCATTACCAGCTTGACCTCTACGTCAATTGAAGGCGCATCCTTCTTTTTGTCGCCGCCCCCAAGAGCTACCACGCAGCCTATAACGTCACCCTCACTTATGATAGGCATAGCGCAGCTAATGTGAGCGCTGCTCTCCTCAGAGGTGGGATATATCCTCTGACCTTCATCGTATCTGTATGCGCTTCTGCCCTGCATTAGTTCCTCAAGAGAATGGGAGAGAGGCTTGTCCATATATTCCTTCTTAGATACACCCGCTACGGCTATTACCGCATCTCTGTCGCAGATAATGACCTCAAGATTGCAGGTCTTGTAAAGGGTTTCCGCATACTGAGCTGCAAAGGTAGTAAGCTCACCAATGGGAGAATATTTTTTGAATATTACCTCGCCCTCGCGATCGGTGTATATCTCAAGAGGGTCGCCCTCGCGGATTCTCATTGTTCTTCTTATTTCCTTTGGGATAACAACACGCCCAAGGTCGTCGATTCTTCGCACAATTCCTGTGGCTTTCATATATAAAAATCTCCTTGCTTTCAAATAGTAGATTGATACTATTATTTGCAAAACAAGGGGATTTATACTGCAAAGATTGACTTTTAAAAAAACTGTGTTATAATGTAAGTGTAATCATAAAAATCAACAAAGGAGAAAAAATATGGCTCAGCAATATTCCGGATCTTGGAAGCTATGCGCAACCTGTGCATTTTGGACCGGTTGCAGAGACTGTGACCACTTTGGACAGAGAGTAACCGTTGCAAGCGCAATGGAAAAAGGCAGATGCGCTATCCCGAAGGGCGGCTGGAGAAACCAGCAGCGTCAGGCTAACGCTCAGTGTAGCAGTTGGCAAAAATGGCCCGTATTAAGATAAACATAAATAAAAAAGGCTGTGAAATTTCACAGCCTTTTTTGTTTTACAGAATAATGTAGACAAAGAGAAATGCTGCTGCAATTATTCCGAGAACCACCAGCATAGGCAAAAACATAAGCTTTACCGCTGCTATATAGGTCTCGAACATCTCGCGATAGGTTGCTCTCTGTCTGGGCTGACTCTTCTTTTGAGAGCCTCCCAGCGCAGACATATCGGCAATAGTTCTGCCGTCGTCAACGTACTCTATTTTATTCTTTTCTTTTTTGTTTTTTCTTCCCATATCAGTTATCCTTCTCAAGCATATGACAAGCAGCGAAGTGCCCGGGCTCGTACTCTCTGTACTGAGGAGCTGCAAGCTTGCACTTCTCTGTTGCGTGAGGGCATCTGGTATGGAAACGGCAACCCGAAGGAAGATTTGTAGGCGAAGGTATATCGCCGTTAAGCGCTATACGGTTCATCTTAACGTCGGGGTTAGGATTGGGGATAGCCGAGAACAACGCCTTGGTGTAGGGGTGGAGAGGATTATCGAAGATATCCTTCTTATCACCGAACTCCATCATTGCTCCGAGATACATAACTCCAACCTTATCAGAAATGAACTTAACTACCGACAGATCGTGAGAAATAAAGAGGTAGGTAAGGTTCATAGATCTCTGAAGATCCTTAAGCAGGTTGATTATCTGCGCCTGAATAGACACGTCAAGTGCCGAAACGGGCTCGTCGCAAACAACCAGCTTGGGGTTTACCGCAAGTGCTCTTGCGATACAAATTCTCTGACGCTGTCCGCCCGAAAACTCGTGAGGATATCTCTCGTAATAATAATCACGAAGACCGCACTTCTCCATAAGCTCCATAACGTAGTTCTTTACCTGTGCAGGAGGAACTATGTTATGTACCTTTACAGGCTCGGAAAGGATATCTCCTACCGTAGCTCTGGGGGGCAAGGAGGAATAGGGGTCCTGGAATATTATCTGCATATCGGTTCTGAGCTTTCTCATCGCCGAATTGTTATAATTGGTAATATCCTCGCCATTGAAGATTATCTGACCGCCGCTGGGCTGAGTCAGCTTGAGGATGGTTCTTCCCATAGTGGTCTTTCCGCATCCCGACTCTCCAACTATACCAAGTGTCTCTCCCGCCTTAAGAGTAAAGGAGATATCGTCTACCGCCACAAGCTCCTTCTGAACCTTTCCAAGAAGGCTCTTCTGGATAGGAAAGCTCTTTCTGAGGTTTTTAACCTCGAGAAGCACCTCGGAGCTCACGGTATTATCTATGATCTTTTCTTCAGTCACAGTTCTTTACCTCCTCTCCGTACAAGTGGCAGGCTACGTAATGAGTGGGGCTCACCTGAACCATACCGGGGTAATCACCCGAGCATTTCTTGGTGCACTTGGAGCATCTCTCCTTAAAGTAGCAGTGGTTAGGCATATCAACGGGGTTAGGAACGTTACCGGGAATGTTAAAGAGAGTATCCGAATCCGAATCCATAGTAGGCTTGGATTTCTGCAAGCCTATGGTGTAAGGATGCATAGGATTATGGAATATCTCCTGTACTGTTCCCTGCTCGATAACGCGTCCTGCGTACATTACGACAACGTAATCAGCCATCTCGGCAACTACGCCAAGGTCGTGAGTGATAAGCAGGATAGAGCCGTTGATCTTGGTCTTAAGATCTCTGAACAGGTCGAGTATCTGCGCCTGAATGGTTACGTCAAGAGCGGTAGTAGGCTCGTCTGCAATAATAAGTCTGGGGTTGCAAGCAAGCGCCATAGCTATCATAACACGCTGACGCATTCCTCCCGAAAGCTCGTGAGGATATGCCTTGTAAACGCGCTCGGGAGCAGCGATACCAACCAGATTAAGCATCTTCATCGACGCTTCCTTAGCCATTTCCTTAGTAGCGTTGGGAACGTGGATAAAGGTAACCTCGTCAAGCTGATCTCCGATAGTAAACACGGGATTCAGCGAGGTCATGGGCTCCTGGAATATCATTGCTATCTGACGTCCGCGGATACGGTATATCTCGTGTATAGGCATATTTGCGATATCGTAGACCTTTTCATCGGTAACGTAGGTATCGTTGCCATTCTCATCCTTAACAGCAATAGGATTGCCCTTCTTATCTCTGCGATAGTCCTCGGAATTAAATCTGATCTGACCCGAAACTATCTGTCCCTGAGGGCCCTGTATCAGCTGCATAACCGACATACTGGTAACCGATTTTCCACAACCAGACTCACCAACTATACCAACGGTGGAATTCTTAGGCACGTTGAAGGAAACTCCGTTTACTGCCTTTACTACGCCCTGATCGGTATAGAAATAGGTGTGAAGGTTGTCTATCTCAAGGATATTGTTGCTATCCTTCATCTCGGTAACGAATTCGCTCTCCTCTGCTCTTCTATGCTTTTTCTTTTCAAGAGCTCTGGTGATCTTGCGATTTTCCTTGGATATATTGCGAATTTCTTTACCCGAGAGATAATGATTATTCTTTTTCTTTTCTGCCATATTGCTTACCTCCTTGCCTTAGGGTCAAGGGCATCTCTGAGACCGTCGCCAACAAAGTTAAAGCCCAATACGGCAATTACTATACAAATTCCGGGAGGCGCCCAAATATTCACGAAGTTCTCAAGAATATTCAAGTCACTTGCGGCATTTATCATAGTTCCCCACGCAGCGTAGGGCGGCTGGACTCCCATGTTAAGGAAGGACAGCGAAGCCTCGTAAAGGATCATGCTACCAAGGCTCAAGGTCATAGAAACGATAAGCTGGGGCATTACGTTGGGGATAAGATGCTTAAATATCTTTCTGCCAGTGGAATATCCCATTGCCTCTGCTGCAACCATATACTCCTGCTCACGAAGCGAGAGGATCTGTCCGCGAACAAGGCGGGCGGTTCCGGGCCAGGAGAAGAGTGTAAGGAACGCCATCAGGAAGTAAATACGGTAACGGGGCGAGCCCATTATCGCCTGAATAGGCGTAGGATCGGCAAGCTCACCGAATGCGGTAAGCACGGTACCAAATACAAGCATAATAGGAAATCCGGGGATACACATAAGCACGTCACAAATTCTCATTATAACGTTATCGACAACTCCGCCAAAGTAACCTGCAATACCGCCCATTATAACACCGAGAACGGTAATAATGAACACCGAGATAAATCCGATTATAAGCGAGATCTGTCCACCGTACATAAGACGGGTGAGAACGTCGTATCCCGTTTCATCGGTTCCAAGAGGATGCTCTGCGCTCAAAGGAGCAAGAGCGTTCTCCTTCTCGGTCTTTTCGGTAATCTGGTAAATAGTGTGAGTCTTTCCGTCCTTGACGTACTCGATAGTCTGAGATGTATATTCCACGATAGGGCTCTCATCTACCTCTATCTCTCCCCAACGGTTATAAACCACGGGGCCGAGGAAGCAGAAGAGAAACAGTGCGGTAAGCATAATAAGTCCTACCATACTGAGCTTCGACTTGAAGAAACGGCGGACTATCATTCGCGTAGGCGACATAAGTCTTACGTTCTTGTCGTGAGGTGTATCTATCTCCTGTTCAGCAAAAGCAACGTCCTCGACGTTAAGCTCCTTCTCTTCCAGAAGCTCGTTATTTTCTATACGTTCTTTCATACGACCTCCTTACTGTAGCTTGACGCGGGGGTCAACTACCGCATACATAAGGTCAGCCAGAAGCACTCCGATGATACTGAGCAACGCAAGGAACATATTGTAGCCCATTATAACGGGAACGTCACCGACTATCATTGCATTGTAAGCCGTATTACCGATACCGGGCAGGTCGAATATCTGCTCTGTAATGATAGCTCCCGAGAAAAGTGAAGGAAGCAATCCTGCAAGGCTGGTAACCAGCGGTATCATTGTGTTACGGAATGCATGCTTATAAATAACGACCTTTTCTTTAAGTCCTTTTGCTCTTGCTGTACGGATATAGTCAGAATTGAGAACCTCCAGCATATTAGTACGCGTCATTCTCATTCTTCCGCCTATACTGAGAATTACTACGGTAGTGATAGGCAATACGAGGTACTTGATATACTCAAGGGCATAAGCAAGTCCCGTAGACGATTGCGTCGCATCGCCAAGACCTGACGACGGTAGCCATCCAAGCTCTACCGAGAACAATCCCTTCAGCACCTGTCCAAAGAAGAAGGACGGCAGCGAGATACCTATCATTACCAGTACCGTAACAAGATAGTCGCGGAAGGAGTACTGATGGGTAGCTGCGGTGATACCAAGAGGAATTGCTATCATAAACTCAAATACTGTTGCCAGCGCCGCTACCAGGAAGGATACGAACATATCTCTCTTAATAACGTCAACTACGGGCATCATCTGAGTAAAGCTCTGACCGAAGTCAAGCGTTACTATACGCTTGAGCCATTCGCCGTAGCTCATATTGTACATTTCCATTATGGCGTCCTTTGTAGCCTGATCTACGATCGCACCGCCCGCATTCATTTGGTTGATCTTATTCTCAGCAAAGCTTGAGGGCATGTTTTGTATCAGTATATACAGTATAAGGGACACTCCGAGCAATATAAATACAGAAAGAAGAAGTCTTTTAAGTATGTATTTTAACATAAATTACTCCAATTCTTCAATGTCTGCGAGGAATGGTTGCCCATTCCCCGCTGCATTCTGCTTTTAGTTCAGATTACTTTGCAAAATCGATCAGCCAGATGCGATCCAGAGGAGAGGTATAGGGGTTAACCTCGGAGGGAACGGTGCTGCTGTCGATAACAGTGGAGTCGTATGCGTAAAGCACGTCTCTCTGGTAAACGGGAAGCTCTACTGCAAGATCAAGACCGTAACCCATAGCCTCCTTGTAGAGCTCGGTACGCACAGCCTGATCCTCGGTCTCACGCGCCTCGTCTATAACTGCGCTGAGAGCGTTGAGTATCTTGTTCTCCTCAACGTAGGTTGCGGGAGAAGCAAGGATCTCACGGTAGCCCCATGCGAGAACGCTGGTAGCAGTGGAGTTCTTGTGGTATACCTGATACATATCAGGGTCAACTGTGCTTCCCCAAGCTGCTGCCCAAACTGCGAGAGAGCCGGTAGAAAGCTTGGTAAGAGCCTGAGTATCCGGAACTACCTCGATATCCCAGCCGAGCTCGTTGAGAAGGTCAGCTGCCGCACGGAAGGTGAGGTAGGTGGGGTGATCGGTGAGGTCTGCGCCCGCAATGGTGAACTTGATAGAAAGTCTGGAGTCACCCTTAGAAACGCCTGCCTTCTCCATGTACTGCTTGATCTTTTCGGTCGCGCTCTCCTTGGAGAAGTTTACTGCGGGGTAATCGTGGCCGTTAAGACGGTCGTTGTTACCTTCCTCGTCCTTGGGGTATGCCCAGCTTACGGTGGACATAGACCAATAGATGTTCTCTGCGGTACCTACGCTATAATAGCTGAGTGCAAGAGAGGTATCCATAGCGCACATAATTGCCTTACGGAGGTTGATATCCTGAACCTTACCTGCATTGATACCGATATAACCGTAACCGAGCTGGTCGGTGCTGAGCTTCTTGATTCCCTTAGCGGAAAGCTCATTGAGCTTGTTGATGTTGTACTGAGTGTACTGGGGAGAAATGTAGTGAACAGATCCCTCTTCAAGCGCAGAGAGAGCGTTGGAGGTGCTTACTACTCTGTAACGTACCTTCTCGATCTTGGGCGCGCCCATGAGGAAGTTGTTGTTAGCCTTGAAGTATACTACGTTATTGCTGAAGAATGCGTCCTCCTTGGGAGTGTCGCTGTTGTTACGGTCTGTAACCTTGTAAGCGCCCGCGCCCATAGGAAGCTTAATGTTTCTGGTGGACTGAATAACGTTTCTCATGTAATCAAAGGAACCGTAATCAACACCGAACTTGTTGTTTGCGATATCTACGGTGTAGCCCTCTGCATAGTAGTGCTGGGGAGCTACTGCGAAGCCGAAGTTCCAGATAGCCTTGGGGTCAACGCCGTTGATGGTGATCTGAAGAACGTCATACTCGCTGGAATTCTTAGGTGTTCCATCCTCATTGTGCTCGTGCGCAACGGTGTAGGTGGTGTCACCGATAGTTACAGAGGTGGTGTCGGTATTGTGTCCGAGGGACTTGATACCCGAGATGTTCTCAACGGTAAGCTTGCCGTCTACAACCTTCTCGCCAAGGATAACTTCCTTAGCCTTTGCGGTGTACTGAGTGCGAAGCTCGGTTGCGGTTGCCCACATGGTGAGAATTCTGTTAAGACCGTTCTCGGTCTCCTGAGTGTATACGTAGTTGATAGCAGAATCCTTGTCCTTAACTACGTCCTTGTTGTACTGGGGGGTAAGCTTCTCGATCTTGTTGGTGTCGAGCTTGCCTTCTGCATCTCTTGCATACTCAACCTCAACGTAGCCTTCCATAAACATGAAGCAGAAGACCTCGTCCTTGAATTCATCAAAAGACTTATAAGGCTCCTCTGTGAAGGATTCCTTTGCGCTCTCGTAATCTCTGCCGAGCTCTTCCTTGAAAAGCTTCAGGGTAAGCTCATAGTCAGCGAGAAGCTGTGCGTTAGTAACCTCATCGGGCTTGGTGGAAACTGCCTTCTTATAGCCCGCAGAGAGAGAATGCTTGTTGATAGCGGCGATCATCTGCTCGTTGGTTGCGCTGTAAGAGCCCTGAGTATTGGTCTTACCTACCTGCTGATAGAGGTTGATAAGCTCCTTAAGACGGTCGTTAGCTCTGTTGGAAGCTGCGGTGGAAAGAGCATCGTCGGTGTTGGAGGAGCTGGAGCCGAGCTCCTGAGTTCTGTAGTCCTTAAGACCAACGATGTCGGTGGAGTACATGGTAGAGGATCCGGTGTAAACGGGATCGAGGTACACGTACATATTGAAGAGTACGTCTTCCATGGTCAAGGGGTGACCGTCGGAGAACTTAATATTGTTCTTAAGAACAAAGGTGTAAACGGTAGTGTCGTTGCTGTCGTTGTGCTGAACCATATAGTCCTTAACTACAACTGCCTCGTTGTCACCGTAAGCAACGGTAACCTCGCCGTTCTCATATCCTGTGGTGATCATACCTATCTGAGTCATAGATACGATAGTGCTGTCGTTTCCGCTGGTAGCAAAGAAGGGATTGAACAATCCGTCAAGGTTCTCGGTCATGATAACGAAAGCATCGGGTGTAGCCTTGGTTCCCTTATCTGCACAACCGAACAATGACAAAGAGCCCAAAAGCATCGCTACACAAAGAGCGAGACATAAAATTCTCTTTTTCATAAATTCCTCCAATATAATATATAAATAAAATATTTTCAACCTAAAGGCTCAGGAGCGCCCTGTCCTGCGCGGCTATACAGCCGCGCAAACGGCATCAGGACTGTGCCTCCCAAGCTATGTATATCTTAACGATATTGCTCTCGATGGTTCCGCTCTCGTAATCTACGAAAAGCTTGCTTCCATCAATGTTTTCGCTTATCTCCTGAGTCATTGCCTCATCAAAGTAAGCGCCTACAAAGCTCATACCGTCCCTCTTGGGAAAATCATTCATTTTATATGCTTCAAGAGCCTCGTTCCACGTAGGTATCTTAAGCTCTTTTTTCTGAACAGAGCCTATCTTTTCAAAGACACCATCAGAATTCTGTGAATAAAACTCGTAGTTGAAGTAGGGTACCCAAGCAGCGTAGAGCACCATCTCGCCATTCTCAAGGCTTTCAGGGTCTACTACATCCTTAGCAAAATCCCACTTGTTTTCATAAACGTAACCCTGTTCTCTGCCCGACTGTGCGGTGGGAACACCGTAAGAATCAAGAGCATTGCCATTTTCATCTACTCTGAGGGTTCTCTTTGTGTACCAGCCAACCTGGAAGAAGTTGCTAACTCCGTCGGTCTTTGCAAGCTTAAACTTTCCGTCGTTTCCTCGAGCGGAATCGTCGGGAGCAAGCAGACGAATTCCTGTCCTTCCGTCGGCGGTGGTAATAACGTCATTCACGTTGAACACCTCAACGATAGTAACGTTCTGTGTTTCGTTTACGACCGCACCGCCTGCATCGTATATGATCTTGACGGAATATCCGTCCTCAGCCAGCTGATCATAAATATTTTTACTTCCGCAAGCGGTCATACCTACGGCAAGAGCCGTAAGTATGATTGCTGCGATAATTCTAATAAATCTGTTCTTCATTTGATCCTCTCCGAATGTTAGTCGTTAGAATCGTTGGGATCCGACTCGTCATCGGTTTCCTCTGAAGCGGTTTCTTCTGCCTGGGGCTCGGTTACGTCCTCTGCCTCATCGGAAGAAATCACGTTGTTTTTCTTCTTGTTAGCTTTAACATAAAGAATAATGAATACTACTGCGAGCGCTATTGCTATTGCGGATACAGCACCAAGAGCTATGATAAGCACCAATGTTATATCAACACTGTCCCTCGCAGGCTCGGTAACGCCATCGGTAGCATTCTCACCGCCGAGAGCGTTCTGCTGATTCTTAATGAACTCAAGGTCCTTTATTCTCTGCTCTGCCTGAAGGAGAATGTCTATGTTGGTTACAAGTGCGCGCTGAACAAGCGAAGCTATAAGATCGTAAGCCTCTCTTGCTGCAACTACCAGTGCCTTATGCTCAAGGGTTATCTCTGCGGGGAGATTGTTTATAGCCGCTATTGCCGCAAGAGTTATCTCATCGGCAGCAGCCGCGCCCTCAACGGTTGCGCTGAAGTACTGATCAAGAATAAAGGAATCGTAGTAAAGTCCGTTAGAAGGCTTAACCATTACGATGCTCTTGTCAACTCGTCCAACGTAGTTGTTGAAGTTTGCTCCGTAGTAGATTACAGAAGGTGTATCGGTTGCGTTCCACATAAAGTAAGGAACGATTCCCAGACCCTGATATACGATCGTTTCACCGGTGTAAGAATCCTGATACTCATACTCGCCTGTTGCAGGGAGATTTTCAGCGGATACCCAGTAATTGTAGTCGTATTCCTCCTCAAGGATAGGAGCCTTATAGCTTGCGAAGGAAACCATGGTAAGCTTATCACAGCCGTAAAGTGCCTTGTGTCCTATTGCCTTGATTGTATAAGGAAGAATAACGTGCTCAACGTTTGTTCCCGCAAATGCCTGAGCGGAAATTCTTACGGTTCCCTCTGCCACAATTATAGTAGTAGCGTTACCCGCATAAGAGATAAACTCAAGTCCGTTGGGAACTACACGGTAAAGCATACCGTCGATAACCTTTACGTTATTGCTTATATTGTAGGTGTTGGTAGGCTTCTTGAAGGTCTGTCCGTTAAACTCCTCGGTAGTAGTGCTCTCAAACGCTGCAAGAATACACATAGCGAAGGGGTTATCGCCGATGTTTTCAAGCTTACTTCCAAGCTTGACCTGGAAAGGAGTCATGTTTTCCTTAATGAATGCCGCGTCACCGATGTAGGTAGCGCCGGTAAGATCAATAGAAATTACCGAGGTATATGCGAATGCATAATTACCAAGCTCTCCAAGTGCCACGCTTCCGTTTACGGTAGCAAGATTATCACAGTAGCAGAATGCGCCCTCGTCAAGCTTTACTCCGTTTGCCGCAAAGGTAACAGAGGTAAGCGTCTTGTTGTACACGAACGCGTACTTGCCTATCTCCTTAGCCGAAGAAAGATCAACAGAGGTAAGCGCAGTTTCAGCAAATGCATTCTCACCAATGGTCTTTACCTTGGAAAGGTCAATATCAACAAGCTTCTCGCAAAGGCTGAATGCTCTTGCGGGAATATTCTCAAGCGAAGCGCTAAGCTTCACAGAGGTAAGCTCGGTACAGTAGGAGAATACATCCTCACCAAGCTTGTTAGCAGAGGAAATATCCACTGCAGTAAATACAGGTGCATAATATCTGTAAATGAACTCTCTATCAGCATTTATTGCAGGCTCGCTCATGTTCTGGTCAGCAAATTCATAAAGAACGTCGCCCGAGAATGCCGCAGCGCCAATGGATACTACCTTAGAGAGATCGATCTTGAGAAGCTTCGCTGCGTTGTAGAACGCGCTGTCGCCGATAACGGCTCCGCTTCCAAGTGTAACCTCCTCAAGCTCAGCAGCGCCCATAAATGCCGCGTCGCCGATCTTTACGTTATTACCAATAGTAAGCTCGTGGAGAGGAGATGTATAAATGTAGTAGTAAATGAGAAGTCCGTTCTCTGCTCTATAGCTACCGGGAGTAGCTGTAAAGTTGGTCTCTCTGTCAAGACGGAACGCGTTATTTCCAATAACTACGTTGTCGCCGATGGTTATCTTAGCAAGCGCCTTACACTCTCTGAACGCTCCATTACCGATCACCATACCGTTAGGTACGTTAAGCTCGGTAACGTTGGTGTATGCAAATGCATAATCACCGATAACGTTTATCTTATCGAGCGAAGGAACGGTTTCAATAGCAGTTCTGTAGAATGCATAGTCACCGATATGCTCAAGAGTGCCAAGCGAAACGCTCGAAAGCTTCTCGCAATATGCAAATGCATAATTGTTAACCTTAACAACACTGGGTATGGTTACCGAGGTTATGTTGGAGTTTCCGGAGAATGCACCGTTGCCAACAGAGGTTATTTTGCTATCGTTTACAACAAAGGAGCCCTTAACACCGGGAGCCACGAGAATTATCTCGGTACCTGCCTTGTTGGTAAGATACTGTCCCGACTTTGCAGAAGCAAAGGTGGTGTTTCTCTCGTCAACCACGAAGGTCGCAGCGCCCGCATTACTGAAGGCGTACTCACCGATAACGGCAACGTCCTTGCCGAGAGTGATCTTATTAAGCGCTTTACACTCATTGAATGCTGCAGTGGGAATTACCGCTGCATTGATGTTGATCTCCTTAAGAGAAGAACATGTGTTGAACGCATACTGACCGAGCTTTATAAGCTCTGCCTTAATGGTAACAGTCTTAAGACCTGTGCAGTAGGAGAACGCATAAGCGCCCACAGACTGAACGTCAGCGCCGAGAACTACGTTCTCAAGCTTGGTGTTGTAGGAGAATGCGCTGTCTGCAATAGCAACCGCCTTGTTAAGCTCAAGAGTTCCCTTAAGCGCACAACCGCTGAAGGCATCTCTGTTAATAAACTTAACGTTCTCAATTCCCTCTACGCTCATAAGCGAGGTACATCCAAGGAACGCACCAAAATCGATTCTCTCGAGAGTGCTGGGAAGAACTACCTTGGTAAGCTTGGTAAGATTTGCGAACGCGTAAGAGCCAATAGTCTCAACGCCCTCGGGAATTACTACTACCTCAATGGTGTCGTCACCGATGAACCACTGCTTCGTGGTGGTGGGATCATCCTCAGAGATCTCGTCGCCCGCGCCCTTCTCAACATAATCGAAGTTGGAGAAAGCAAACTGTCCGATGCTTGTTATAGCAAGGCTTTCGGGTATTTCTACCGTTCCGCCGTTACCGAAATAGTGAGTAAGCGAAGGACCTGTTGTTATGTAGGGATCCTTGATCTCAATACTGATAGACTGAGAATAATAGGTGCTGTTGCCGTCAAGAAGAACGTCTACGGATACCGATGCATAACCCTCCGCCTTAGCGGTGATCATCCATTCTCCGTTGACCTTCTCTACCTTAACCAGATTATCGTTACTGGAAACAGCTACGACCTCTGTGTCTGCGGGGAAATAAGCGTCAAGCTTATATCTGAGTGTAACAGCCTCAGACGGGAACATCTTAAGCGAATATCCGCCTGTAAACTTCATCTCGTCGCCCGTAGAACCGATATCTCTATCGTCGGTGGAAACGAAGTAGTAAGCCTTATTGGTAAGATATCCCGTGAGCTTAAAGCTATCTGCAACAGGCTTGTCGTATTTTACGTAGCCCTCATCGCCCTCACCCAAAACAGTAAGATTCAGTGTTACCTGCTTCTTGGTTACAGGATCCTTTGCGATAATAACGGTCTTACCGGGAGCCACGGTTACTACCTTATTATTTATAATATGAGCAACCTTGGTATTAGTGGAGGTGTACTCCAGAAGCTCGGTCCACTCGGTTCCGGGGTAAACCTTGGGAGACAGAGTGTAAACCTCGTTGGGGCTGAGAGTCAGCTCTTCCTCCTCAAAGTAGAAGGAATCGAAATCATCGGGAAGCTGGATCTCATAGGTTGCGGTATTAAGAGCGTAGTCGTAAGTAGCTACTGTGAAGCAGTTCTTGTTATACGCATTCTTCTTAATATCGTCAATATAATCGGTCAGCTCGTAAATAACGTAGCTGGTGGAATTCTTTTCGGAATAAATGGGAGTAAGATACTGATCGAAGGTATCAAGCATAAAGCCCTCGGTCATATCATATTTTACGTAACCAACCTGCATAGCCATTGCATAGTGGTTATCGTAAACTGCAACCTTGGCAAACAGACGGGTCTTTTCCTCGGTCTTATCGTACTCGGTGTAGAACTCACAGTCTGTAACCGTAGGAGCCTCGAAGTCGATAACGAGGGGGAACTCGAAGGTGTTGTTAAGGTTTGTATCAACTCCACCGTCACCGTAATCAAGGTAAGCCTGAAGCTTTACAGTGTAGGAGGTGTTGTTCTTAAGATTCTGCTCGTAAGCATCAAATTCTATCTCTACGTTTGCGGGGTAAATAGGTCCGCCGTCACCGTAAGACTTTCGGATATCCTTATTTACTCTCTCAAATACTACCTCTCCGGTAGCATCGTCAGTAATGGTAACAACTATCTCTCTTGCATTTCTGAGCATACCCGCCCAAACTGCGCTGAGCTCGTGGATAGCACCCTCCTGATTGGAAAGCGAAATGTACTTTCTGTCAGCAGCTATCTGAGTAGTTGCAGGATTCTGTACGAAGTAGAAGGATCCAAGGTAGCTTACGTAGTCGCCCTGAACGGTACCGATAGGACGGGTAGCGTAAGCATCGGGAAGAGTCTTATCAAGAAGGTCGATAGAATCGTCTATCTCATCCTTGTTAGTTGCATAGTAGTCAAGGTCGAACAGAGGAGCTACTGTCCAGTCGCCGTAGAAGCCGAGGTAAGGAACGCTGAGGTCAACAACGCTCTCATCAGCTGCATCGAGAACTACAAAGCCCTCTACGTACATACCGTTCTTAAAGGAATCGTCAAGATACTTCTTGTCGGAATCGCTAAGAGTTACAGTAACGGTAACCTTCGCAGTAGTACCTGCCGCAACGGTAATGTTCATTCCGTCCTTGGTAGCGCCGTCAATAGAGGTTATCTCTACCTTTGCGCCGTCAAGGAGATATCCGAGCTCGTCAACGGTGGTGTCACCCTTGTTGGTCTTGGTATCGCTTACACCCTCGGTCATAACGTACGCCGAAACGTCGTAGGAGAGAGCGGTCTTGCC
>JAZQVZ010000095.1:0-2576 GCA_045632105.1 Eubacteriales bacterium
AAGGCTTGAGCGAAACTTTTCAAAAAGGGTTAAGCGAAACAAAAACACCGTACTGCGATGCAGTACGGTGTTTTTTTAGTCCTTCAGCTCAAACTGATTAAGCTTCAGTATCTTAGAGCTATTGAGTATTACGATAAACGCTCCTACGTTGTGAAGTATAGAGCCCAGCAGCGCGCTGATTATACCAAGCGCCGAGAGGAATATCATAATAAAGCTTATGGAAAGCGACAGCACCATATTCTGATAAATGACCTGTCGGGTTCTGCGCGCAAGCACGAGCATAAGCGGAATGTTTGTAAGGTTGTCGTTCATAAGCGCTACGTCTGCCGACTGAATGGCAAGATCCGAGCCGATAGCTCCCATTGCCACGCCTACGTGGGCTTCCTTAAGCGCAAGAGCGTCGTTGATTCCGTCACCGATAGCAAGCACGCAGTGATCGTCCTTGAGCTCCCTGATAGCGGTCAGCTTATCCTCGGGAAGAAGCTGCGCTCTGTATTCGTCAACTCCGGTTTCTCTGCAGATGCGCTCGGCAACCTCAAGTCTGTCGCCCGTAAGCATTACGAATCGCTTGATTCCAAGCTTGCGAAGCTGATTTATAGAGGACTTTGCCTCGGCTCTGGGAGTATCGTTGAAGCAAAGAGCGCCAAGAAGCGCGTTGCCCTTGGCAACGTAGCTCACGGTTCCGATACAGCTCTCAGCCATCTCGGCAGGTATCTCTATTCCAAGAGCTTCAAGCCAGCCCGCGTTTCCGAATCTCAACGCCTCGCCGTTCTCTCCAACCGCCTCAAGTCCCTTACCCGAGATCTCTCGAGCGCTCTGCCACTCCCCATCGGGAAGGGCGATACCCTGTGTCGCGGCAACCACCGCCTGAGATATAGGGTGATTGGAGCTTGACGCCAGCAGAGCCGCGCAGGAAAGAAGCTCTTCCCTGCTCACGCCCTCGGCGCAAACGCAATCGGTCAGCGAGAGGTTACCCTCGGTGATAGTACCCGTCTTGTCAAAGACTACGGTATCTATGTCGCCAAGCTCCTCGATGAACTTGGAGTTCTTGATAAGTATTCCTCGTTTTGTCGCCACCGAAAGCACTGCTATCATAGGAGCCGAGCTTACCAGCATCTGTCCGCAGGGACAGGACACGACGAGAATTGCAATAGCCGATTTAAGATCGGATGTAAATATCGCCACCGCTCCTGCAACCGCAAGAACAAAGGGGATATAATAGCGCATAAATTTGTCGATAAGACGCGACTCGGGAGCCGAGATGCGCTCGGTCTTCTCAAGGAAGCTGAGAATGTGGGAGAAGGACGTGTCAACGAACTCCTTCCTTACCTCGACGGTTATCTGGGAGTCAAGGTTCACGGTTCCCGCATAAACGGGAGAGCCGACCTTGGCGCGTACGGGCTCGGGCTCACCTGTCAGCGACTTCTGGTCAATGTGAGTTTCTCCACTTACCACAACGCCGTCTATCGGCACGCCTGCGCCCGGCTTGATAACGATCATCTGTCCTATCTTCAGCTCCTTAGCGTCTACCCTTATCTCCTCTCCGTTTTCAAGGAGGATAGCCGTGCTCTGCTGCATCTGTCGCAGACCGTCGATAATATCTCTGCCACCCACGATGCTCCTCTCCTCAAGGAAGTGAGCAAGGTTAAGAATCAGGGGAACCAGCACCGAGAGGATAAGCTCGCCCGTAATATAGCAGGCGATCACAGCCACCGACACCAGCATCTCCATGGAGTTTGTGAAGTCCTTCGAGAAAACGCTCTTTATCGCCACGATAAACACGGGAATTGCCTCGATAAGAAATCCTATGGTGTAAAGCAGAGGTGCAACTATAATGTCGTTTGGAAATAAAAATTCATAAACAAGACCCAGCGCGATGCACACGAGAGCGATCGCCGCGCTGATTATCTCATACTTAAGGCGTCTTTTTTTGCCCTTACTGAGGTCGGTGGCCGAAAGAGCCTCAAGCTTATCTGCGCCTGTATGGCTTATATCCTTCATAGCTATTAACCTCCCCAGTTGATATAGATGTCGCTGTCGCCGTCGTCAACCATGCGAATGGAGCCGATAAGCGAGAGTATCTTCGCCATCTTTTCGTTGTAGATACGCGCCTTTACCTGCTCAGGGTTTTTACTATATTCGTCAAGAACGCCGTTAAACTCAGCAAGGTCGGTCTTTGCCGCCGACACAGCAGAATTGTAATCGGTATTAGCGCTTGTCAGAAGGCTGTTCGCAATAGACTCTGCATAGGGTATCTGAACGTTTCTGTACTGATACGCCTCTTCTACCTTGGTGCTCGCCTTTATTTCAGCCGAATTTACTCCGTCGTAGAACTCGCGAACCTCCTCGGGCATCGCTACCTGAGTAAGCTCGATAGTCTGCAGAGTCACTCCCGCGCCTACGGCACTGAGCTTTTCCTGTGCCCTCTTGGTCACCGAATCGGCAAAGGCAAGCTTATCCTTGGTAAGTATGTCGTCAACAGCGGTCTGCGCCGACACCTCTATCATCGCGTTGCTGACAGCGGCGTTGACAACAGCCGAAACGTCGCTCATATAGAGCGAGTATGCTATCGGGTC
>JAZQVZ010000096.1:0-8918 GCA_045632105.1 Eubacteriales bacterium
TTATTACTTTACAAACTCGTCGTAAATAGCGCGAAGAGCGGTATCAAAATCGTGCTCCTCAACACCGACGATAATAGAAAGCTCGCTGGAGCCCTGGTCTATCATACGGATGTTTACACCCGCATTGGAAATAGCGTTAAATACTCTTGCCGCTGTTCCCTTATACTTGACCATACCTGCGCCAACCACAGCCAGAAGGGCCAGATTGTCCTCAATGGAAACACTGTCAGCGCGAACAACTCTGTTAAGTGTGGAGAGGATCTTGTCACGTCTGCCGCCAAGAGCCGCACTTGCAACTACAACACTCATATTATCAATACCCGAGGGCAGATGCTCAAAGGATACCTCGTTATCCTCAAATACCTCAAGCACCTTTCTTCCGTAGCCTATCTCGGAGTTCATCATATCCTTTTCAATGGTGATAACCGAGAAGCCCTTCTTGCCTGCGATACCCGTAATGATCTTGTCGGAATCG
Organism: Eubacteriales bacterium; assembly: GCA_045632105.1. Classification (GTDB taxonomy): domain Bacteria; phylum Bacillota; class Clostridia; order Oscillospirales; family CAG-272; genus HGM12713. Next base: position 476 of record JAZQVZ010000096.1, read on the forward strand.
AAATCGGTGTTCTCTGCAACGATCATAGTTCCGGGATCCTGAGGACGGTTAGTGTTACGGATATTTATCGGGATCTTCGCGTAACGCACGGGGAATATAGCATCCTCGTGAAGAACGGTCGCACCCATGTAAGAAAGCTCACGAAGCTCTCTGTAAGAGATTGTTTTAATGGGGCAGGGGTTGTCGATGATTCTGGGATCAGCCATAAGGAAGCCCGAAACATCGGTCCAGTTCTCGTAAAGATCAGCGTCTACCGCACGAGCTACGATGGAGCCGGTTATGTCCGAACCACCGCGCGAAAATGTCTTAATAGTACCGTTGGGCATTACACCGTAGAAGCCTGGAATAACGGCATTCTTGTGCTGAAGAAGCTCTTCTCTCATAGCCTCATTGGTCTTTTCCTCATCAAGAGTTCCGTTGTCCTTGAAGTAGATAACGTTCTCCGCATCAACGAAGTCAAACTTAAGGTACTTTGCGAGAATAAGAGAGTTCAGATACTCTCCACGGCTTGCCGCAAAGTCACGTCCCGAGCGATGCTGCATAGCATTCTTAACATACTCAAGCTCTCCGCTTATATCAAAATCAAGTCCGAGCTCGGCAATGATAGAATTGTATCTGTCCTTAACCTTTTCATAAAGCTCATCTATATTTTCGTGGTTACGAATCTTCTCGTAGCACTCATAAAGCATATCGGTGACCTTAATGTCATCCTTAAAGCGCTTTCCGGGCGCAGAGGGCACTACGTAACGACGGCAGGGGTCTGCCTTTATAATGCTTGCGACCTGCTTAAAATGCTCTGCATCGGCGAGAGAGCTTCCGCCGAATTTTACTACCTTGATATTCATCATTAACTCTACCTTTTCTAAAATAAAATTACTTTATTATTATATTCAAAAAAGCTCCCGTTGTCAACACCTTTTTGACTTATCGGGAGTTTTTTGTCATTTTTTGAGAATTATATAAAAAGAAAAAGAGCCCGAAGGCTCTTTTTATGCCATTTTCTCGGAAAGCTGTGCTCCGCCGAGAATATGAAAATGCAGATGCTTTACCGACTGACAAGCGTCACCGCCACAGTTGGTTATAACGCGATATCCGCCTTCAAGTCCCGCTTCCTTTGCGATAACGGGGATCATCTCGAATATATGAGCCACAAGAGCGCTGTTTTCAGCCGAAACACCGTTTGCAGACTCGATATGACACTTGGGAATAACGAGAATGTGAACGGGAGCCTGGGGATTTATGTCGTGGAAAGCCAGACACTTATCGTCCTCGTAAGCCTTCTTGGAGGGGATAACTCCCTCGATTATTTTGCAGAATAAGCAATCCATCTTGATTTTTCCTCTCTTTTATGATAAAATTACCTTACGTTTATTATACCACAGTAAAAAATACCCGTCAAGGAGGAAGTATGAATTTTTTGGAAAGGATACCGAGCGTCGATCTTTGGGGCTATCTGTCTGCCACCGAAAAGACCGTAGTTATGTACGGAATGGGCAACGGAGCCGACAAAATTCTTGCGGTCTGCGAAAAATACGGCGTTGAGGTAGCCGACTTCTTTGCCAGCGACGGATTTGTGCGAGGACACTCCTTTCACGGAAAGACCGTGCTGTCCTACTCGGCTGTAAAGGAGAAATACGGCGCTGAAAACATAATAGTTCTGCTCTCCTTCGGCTCTTCTCTGCCAAACGTTCTTGAGCTTTTCAAGCAGGTGAACAGCGAGTGTGAGCTTTACGCTCCTGACGTACCCGTATGTGGCGACAACCTCTTTACTCTTGATTTCTTTAACGCTCACAAGGATGATATCCTCACCGCCCGAGAGCTGCTTGCCGACGAGGAATCAAGAAGGATATACGATAACGTAATTCTTTACAAGCTTACGGGAAAGGTATCCTACCTCTTTAACGCCGAAAACGAAAAGGACGAAACCTACCGCCTTCTCGGTGCAAAGGATTTCAAAATATGCGCCGATCTTGGCGCCTACAACGGAGATACTGTAAGAGAAATACTTTCTCTCGCAGAGGGCGTAGAAAAGATATACGCCCTTGAGCCCGACCGCAGAAGCTTCAAAAAGCTTAGTCTTTTCTGCTCGGAATATACGGGACAGACCCAGCTTGTTCCCATAAATGCGGCGGCGTGGTCTTGTGACGAAGATATCAGCTTTGGCGACGAGGGGAACAGAAATTCTGGAATCTTTGCTCCCTCGGCTACCGCAAAGACGGTAGAAATATCCGCCCTTGCTCCCGACGGAGTTTTTGGTGATGACAAGATCGACTATATAAAATACGACGTAGAGGGCGCCGAGCGCGAAGCGCTTATTGGCTCATCAGAGACTATCAAAAAGCATAGCCCCGCCCTGCTGGTATCGGCATATCACAAGAGCGAGGACATCTTCGCCCTGCCCCTTCAGGTACACGCCCTGAATCCCGAATACAAGCTCTACTATCGCAGATACCCCTACGTTCCCGCTTGGGACTTAAATCTTTTATGTATATAAAAAACAAAAACGAGGTCGTTTGACCTCGTTTTTGTTTTTTGAATAATCGCAAGATTACTTATATTTTCTCTTGCGAGCAGCTTCTGACTTCTTCTTGCGCTTTACGCTGGGCTTCTCATAGTGTTCTCTCTTGCGAAGCTCGGTAAGGACGCCGGAACGAGCCATTGCTCTCTTAAAGCGACGAAGTGCGCTGTCCAAGGACTCGCCTTCTTTTACTCTAATTTCTGCCATTTCTGTTTCCCTCCCTCCGCATATTGCCAGAGATAATCAAAATCATATAGTATTATACTATTTTTTTATCTCTTTGTCAATACCTTTTTGAAAGTTTCGCAAAATTTACAGAAAACGGCTTATCTTACAACGATATTTACTATCTTGTTAGGAACTGCGATCTCCTTAACGATAGCCTTTCCTTCGATAGCTGCCGCTACTCTCTCGTCGGCCTTTGCAAGGGCGATAGCCTCGTCCTTAGGACAGTTGAGAGGAAGCATTACGGTAGCCTTAAGCTTGCCGTTGACCTGAACTGCGATCTCCACAGTATTGTCCACGGTCTTTGCCTCGTCGTACTCGGGCCAGGGCGCCAGCGAGCAGAAGCCCTCTCCGCCAAGCTGCTCCCAGATCTCTTCACAAATGTGAGGAGCGATAGGACAAAGCAGACGAACAAGCGTCTTGAGCTCGTCAACGGTCAGAGTTCCAACCTCGAATATATCATTGAGAAGACCCATCATTGCAGCGATCGCAGTGTTGAACTTAAGGTCCTCAATGTCATTCGATACCTTCTTGATAACCTTGTTCATAGGCACTTCAAGAGCAGCGGTAACGCCGTTACCCTTGGCAATAGTGGCAAGGTCAACGAATCTCTCGATAAATCTCTTACATCCCTTCATACTGGAATCAGACCAAGGAGCTGCGCTTCCGTAGTCACCCATAAAGAGAACGTAGGTACGAAGAACGTCTGCGCCGTAAGCGTCAACAACATCGTTGGGGTCGATAACGTTTCCTCGGGACTTAGACATCTTCTCTCCGTCGGGTCCAAGGATAAGTCCCTGCGCAGTTCTCTTTGCATAGGGCTCCTCACCGGGAACCATGCCGAGATCGTAAAGGAACTTGTGCCAGAAGCGAGAGTAGATCATGTGTCTGGTAACGTGCTCCATACCGCCGTTGTACCAGTCAACAGGCATCCAATAATTCATCTTATCCATATCTGCAATTCCGGTGCTGCACTTGGGGTCGATATAGCGCAGGAAGTACCAGGACGAGCCTGCCCACTGGGGCATGGTGTCGGTCTCACGGCGCGCGTCACCCTTACACTTGGGACACTTGCAGTTAACGAAGGACTCTATCTTTGCAAGGGGGCTCTCGCCGCCCTCTCCGGGAGCGAATTCCTTAACCTCGGGAAGACGAAGAGGAAGCTCATCATAGGGAACGGGAACAAGTCCGCACTTCTCGCAGTGTACTATCGGGATAGGCTCGCCCCAGTATCTCTGACGGTTGAACGCCCAGTCCTTCATCTTGTACTGAACGCCCTCCTCGCCGATTCCCTCGTTGCCGAGGAACTCGAGCATCTTGGCAATAGCGTCCTGCTTCTTCTCTATTCCGTTGAGGAAGCCCGAATTTATCATCTCTCCGTCACCGGCATAAGCGCCGTTCTCGAGATCGCCACCCTTGATGACCTGAATTATGTCGATTCCAAACTTCTTAGCGAAGTCGTAATCTCTCTCATCGTGAGCAGGCACCGCCATAATAGCGCCTGTGCCGTAGCCCATCATTACGTAGTCAGCGATAAATATCGGAATTTCCTTGCCGTTAACAGGGTTGATAGCCGAAAGTCCGTCTATCTTAACGCCCGTCTTTTCCTTTACGAGCTGAGTTCTCTCGAACTCGGTCTTCTTAGCGCACTCCTCACGGTATGCCTTGAGCGCGTCCATATTATTTATTCTGCCCGCCATCTTCTCGATGATAGGATGCTCGGGAGCGATAACCATAAATGTAACTCCGAACAAAGTGTCGCATCTTGTGGTATAGATACGAAGCTTCTCGTCGGTGCCTGCAAGCTTGAAGTTAACGAATGCGCCTGTGGACTTACCTATCCAGTTGACCTGCTGCTGCTTAACGTTAGGCAGATAGTCTACCGTATTAAGACCCTCGAGAAGCTTGTCAGCGTACTTGGTAATGCGGAGGTACCAAACGTCCTTGGACTTCTGCACTATGTCGCTGTGACAGATATCGCACTTTCCCCCCTGAGAGTCCTCGTTAGAGAGAACTACCTTACAGGAAGGACAGTAGTTTACGAGAGCGGTATCGCGGTATGCCATTCCATTCTCAAAGAGCTTTAAGAAAATGTACTGTGTCCAGCGGTAGTACTCCTCCTCGGTGGTGTCTATAACTCTGGTCCAGTCAAAGGAGTAGCCAACTCTCTTAAGCTGAGAGGTAAACTTCTCTATATTTCTGTCTGTAACCACTCTGGGGTGAACGCCCGTCTTGATAGCGGTGTTCTCAGTGGGCAGACCGTAAGCATCAAAGCCTATGGGGAAAAGTACGTTATAGCCCTGCATCCTTCTCTTTCTAGATACTACCTCAAGACCCGAATAAGCCTTGATATGACCAACGTGCATTCCCGAGCCCGAGGGATAGGGGAACTCAACAAGACCGTAGAACTTAGGCTTCTCGGAGCCGTCCTGAGCCTCAAATATATGAGCGTCCTCCCAACGCTTTTGCCATTTCTTTTCAACGTCCAAATAATTGTACTTCATCTTTATATCCTTCTCGTAAAATTAGTCTTCGTAAAGCTTGTCGAGGTTGTAGAACTCTCTTGCGTCACGGCTGAATACGTGAACTATTACGTTGCTGAAATCCACAAGTATCCATGAGTTGTTATCTCTGCCCTCAACGCTGTAAGGAGTAACGCCTCTCTGCTCAAGACGGTATTCTACCTCGCTTGCAAGCGCCTTTACCTGAGTGGAGGAGTTACCTGTGCAAAGCACGAAATATTCTGCAATGACCGTCTTATCCTCAACGTGAAGGATCTTGATATCTCTTGCCTTCTTAGCATCAAGCGCTGCTGCGGCCGCCTCTGCCAGATCCTTTGCATTTGCGGGGTCGATGGGAGGCAGAGCCTCGGTCATGTTCTCAATAAAATCCATTTTTTCTTCCTTTCATCTGCGGTAACGTCCGCAACGATATCTATATAATTTTAAAGCAAAACTCCTCTTTTGTCAATACAAAACCGAAACTCTGCTTCGTTTTTCTCAAAATCATTCTGCCCCTGATACGTCGGCATGATATATCTTTTGAAAATCCTTATTTGTGGGATGCTCGAAAAGCCGTTTTCTGTCTATCTCATCACATGTGGAAACGAAATATTCCTCAAGCACTCTTCGGGTGTGCTCCTTTGACATAACGTAATAAGAGCCTCCGTCACCGCCCTTGGCATCCTCGCCCGGCAGTGTCAGAAAAACAAGCCCGCTGTCCTCCACGTCAAGCGCCTTTAATCCTAAGGAAATAAACGCCGCCAGGGGAATATTGGTATCCATATAAGGAAACACGCTCGAAGCCAACTCATAGGCGTTGGATATATTCACCGAAGCCTTTATCTTGGTAAACAATACCCTCAAAAAGACCTTCTGCATATCAAGTCTGTCGAGGTCACCGCGCTTATAGGCGCTTCGGTATCTTACCAACATCTCCGCCTTCTTGCCGTCAAGCAGCTGCTTTCCCTTTTGCAGATAAATATAAAGATCCTGCTCGGGATCGTTGTAATACAGCGTCCGATCAAGCTCTATCTCCACTCCGCCAATAGCATCCACCGCTCTCCTGAAGCCCTCAAGCTCAAGGCTGACGTAGCCGTCTATACTCACGCCAAGCGCATCCGAAAGAAAATCGCAAAGCTCACGCTCTCCGCCAAGCACTCTTGAAGCGGTATTCAGCTTTCTGTGCTTATCGCTATACTCAGCATAGGTGTCGCGGGGTATCTGCATAACGCAGATCCTATCGTTTTCGGCATCAAAGGATGCAAGCATCATAACGTCGGTAAGTCCCGACACCTCGTCCTTGCCCAATATCAATACCGAAAAGGGCTCCTCGCGTATCTTTCCGCTGTCCACGACAACGTCACTGCCGTCGGGCGCCTCATCAAAAAGACTTGTTGCAAGGATCACAAGCGCCACAATAGCGCAAACGGTAAATACCAAAATAAATATAGCTTTTTTATTTTTAAACATTTTCCCTCCACATAAAAAATATGTAGAGGTATTCGGTTTATCTGGTCTTCAGAATCGCCGCGTTTCTCGCGCCGACAGTCTCAACGCTTACGGGGCTTCCCTCCTCTATCAGTGCCTTCAGGGTCATATCGAAGGACATTACGAGGGTCTGCCACAAATGCTTTATACGCTCCTCCTCGCTCATTTTCTCGGGCTCCTTGCCCCAGAAATATTCACGAAGATATACGCAATCGGGGAATTTTCTTGACATATCGATGTAGTCAGCGAGATATATGATAGCATCGCAGACATTCATCTCGGCATCTCCCGTGGTGTGTCTTCTGACAGCCGACAAAAGCTCGTCATCTGCAAATTCAGGAAACTCATCGGCCACTATAAGCTCCGCGGTTCTCGCGTGGAGAGTTTTGGGCGAAGCGTAGTCGAAGTCGGTAACCTTGGCGCCGTGGGAAAGCAATATCTCAATATGCTCCTCAGGGCTTTTCTCCTTGGTTATATCGTGCAACAAAGCCGCCGCGCGAAGCATAGGAAGCTTGTCGGGAGCGTAAAGCTCACCAAGACGAGCCGCCATTTTCTCGACCTCTGCCGTGTGAGTAAATCGCCACTCGGACATTCCCGAGCGCACGCGCTCACGCAGGGCGTCTATCATTTCGGGCGAGAAGCTCATATCTCACCCTCCGAGCGATAAAGCCCGTTCTGACGGATAAATTCCGCCACCCTTGCGGGAACCAGACCCGAAATATCCTCACCCTTCGCCACCTTTTGTCTTACCTGAGTAGACGAAAGCTCGATGGGATCGGTAACTATTCTTCTGAACATAACTCCGTATTTGTTGTAATACTCGGTTATCTTATCCACGATCCTCTTTGTAAGTATAGGATCGTTCTCTCGACGAACGTAGACGGGATAGCAAAGCTTGAATATCTCCTCAAACTTGTACCATGTATCAAAGGTCAGCACCATATCGGTGCCGCACATAAGAAACAGGCGCGTGTTGGGGCGCGTAAGCTCGGTCAACGTGTCGTAGGTGTAGCTTTTTCCTCCGCGCTTTATCTCGGTGTCGGATATGACCACACCGTCGATATCCTGAAACGCCAGCTCACACATACGAAGGCGGAATATAGGATCGTCGGAGAAATCTATCTGCTTATGAGGGGGCATACAGGTGGGGATGATAAACAGATAATCAAGCTTCATCTGCTCCATAAACGCCTTTGCGGCAGCCACGTGTCCGTTATGAACGGGGGCAAAGGTACCGCCGTATATTCCTACTCGAATATGATCGAATCCGTTCATATTATTCCCTCCTTTTCTCGTTTTACTTAAAGCTCGATGCGCTTGTGGTTAACAGATTCGCGGTAAAGTATTATCTTTCTGCCAATAACACCCACCACGTCTGCCGATACAGCCTCAGCCAGCGCGTTTGCGGTTCCCTTAGGAGTATCGTCGCAGTTCTCAAGGACGCTGAGCTTGATAAGCTCTCTTGCCTCAAGAGCATCAGAAACAGTCTTTATAAGGTTCTCGCTGATGCCACCCTTACCTACCTGCATTATTGCAGGCTCGTTGGTAGCAAGTCCGCGAAGATACGCTCTCTGTTTTGACGTGATCATTTTATTCTCTCTTTCTCAAATAGTTTCTTTTAATTTCTCGGCAAGTGCCTCTATCGCCTTGCCTCTATGGGAGATAGAATTCTTCTCCTCAGGACTCATCTCGGAAAAGGTCTTTCCAAAAG
>JAZQVZ010000097.1:0-4753 GCA_045632105.1 Eubacteriales bacterium
GCTATCGGGTCGGTAATGGAGTATTTGGCAGATGCGCTTACCAGAACGATATTCTGGTCGCCCGTGATAAGATATCCGCTGTTTCTCCAATTCTCGATGGTTCCCTCTGTGTAGTGGGTCACTACCGTCTGCTGCATTACCTTTTCAACGGGGATAGTCACTACCTCGTCTATAAAGTAGGGCAGACAGAACAGAAGACCCGGCTCGTGTATCTGCTCCTCGGGGGTATCTCCAACGATACTGCCGAATCGCAGCACAACTGCCACCTCACCACTCTTTACCATACGAACACCCGAAAGAGCTATACATATCACCACTGCGATTATCAGAACGATAAAGCACTTGGACAGCGTATTAAGAACGCTTTCTAAAACAGCTCTTTTGTTCATACTCAACCTCCTACGGATTCGTTACCCGCGTTGGTATTTGCCTTCTCGATAAGATCGGACACGGCGTCTATAAGATCCTGACGCTCTTTGTCGGGAAGCTGAGTGAGGATATATTCAAGGTCGGTCACTACCGTTTCACCGTTCTCCTCGGTCAGCGAGTTGCTGTACTCAAGAAGAATATTGAAGGGGTAGTTGTCCTTAGTCACGATAAGTACGGTGTCGCTGGACACGGATGCGATTATGGAGTCAAGCTCCTTAAGGAAGGTATAAAGCTCCATATTTGCCGCCTGAGCCTTGGCGTATATCTCTGCCACAGCAGCCTCGGTCTGTGCTCTTATCTCAGCCGCTTTTATCTCGGCATCGGTAACGATCTCGTTATATTCCTTATCCGCATCAAGGATTATCTTGTCAGCCTTTGCCTGAGCCTCGGCGATGATCTTGTCTATCTCCTTCTGTCTTTCAGCTCTCATCTGGTCAAATACAGACGCAAGGTTGGTGTCGGGGAGAGAGATACGGAGAATGCTCACGTCGATGATCTCGATTCCGTAGTTCTCGTCGAGATTGCTCTTGACGGTCTGGAATATCTTGTTCTGGATCTCCTCGATCTTTATCTGCTCCTTGTCAAGAGAAACCAACTGAGTGAGATTATAGGAGCCGAGAACGCTGTTGGTCGCGTTCTTTATCTGGTTGTTGCTACGGTCTGCGACCTCCTCCTGGGAGCCGATGCTGTTGTGGAACTTCAGCGGATCGCTGATAGACCAGAGCGAGTAGGACTGAATGATAATATTTCTCTTATCGTTAGTCTGGGGCTCAAGGAATCCCGACTCAAGATACTGAGTACGGCTGTCATAGGTGTAGGTCTGCTCAAAGGGCCAGGGGAGCTTGAAGTAAAGTCCGGGCTCGGTGATCTCTGCTCTGGGCGCGCCAAAGCGGAGAATGACCGCGCAGCTTCCCTCGCGGACGGTGCAGGTGAAGCCGAAATATACGACCACCAGCAAAAGTATGAGCGCCATTACAAGCTTGAGAACAAGTCCCGAGCTCTTTACGGGCTTTTCGTTTACGTTGCTTTTATTTTTCATTTGGATAACCTCGTTAATTCTTTACGTAAATATTTCCTACGAAGTGAAGTCTGTCGCTGTCAACGTCGTCGCTTACTATAATAAGCTGCGCGTTCTTATATGCGCGGCAGATAGCGTCGAGATATTTGTAGTACTTGTATTCATCGGGGTACTGCTCCGCCGCGTTCACCGCAGACATAAACTCTGCGATCTCGGTGGTTGCCTGAGATATTGCGATCGCCTGATCCTTTTCGGCATAAACTTTCAGCTGGTGAGCCGCCACGTCTGCCGCCGCCCGTATCTGAGCCGCCTCACCCTCTGCCTCGAGAATGTAACGCTGCGCGTCAACCTCTGCCGCTATAAATCTCTGATATATATCAGCCACCTCAACGGGAGGATGTATGCTTTCGAGTATCACGCTGACCACCTCGAGTCCCACGTCGTTTTGGCTCATCTCTGCCGAAAGATCCTCAAAGAAGGTCTCGGAAAAGCTTGCGCGGTTGGTGGAAAGAATGGTGTCAAGATCGGTGGAGATAGTTCTCTCGGTAACAAGCTCGTAAGCCCTTGCCTCGAGTATCTTCTCGGGAGATGCCGAAGCCCTGAGATATTTCTTCAGGTCGGATATCCTGTATTCCAGACGGATATTGATGGACACAAGCTCCTTGCCGCTTCCCAAAAGAAGTCTGTACTCGCTGTCGCCGTGGTTCTCGGTCCATACGTTGTCGATATTCTCCGAGGACTTATATCCGATAGTCATCTTGTTAACGGTCTTTGCATCGTATATCTCGGTCTTATCCAGAGGATAAGGAAGATTTATATGTATTCCCGGCTTTAAGGTCTCCTCCTGAAGCACTCCAAGACGGAAGACCGCCGCCTCCTGATGAGACTGGACCATAACCACGCCTGTGGATATCCAGAACAAGAGAGCCGCAAAGACTACCGTATAGGGAACTATGCTCTTTACGAACTTAATGCTCCAGAGACTTCGCAGGGTGATTCCCGTGTTATCCTCAAGGAAGGACACCACCGACAGCTCCTTGGCGTCCCCTCCCATAAAGGGAAGAAGAATAACTATTCCGGGCAGAGTGAAGAGCTCACCGCGGAATATGCGAACTCCAAGAGATATCGCCGTCATCGCCCCTACGTAGTAGAAGAGTATTCCAAGAGCGTAGGCTACGTATGTCGACAGATCGAATATGTTGAGCATTGAAAGGGTCATTGACAGAGCCACCAGCGCAAGAATGACCTTCGAAAGCTTGAAGAAAACGCAAGCGTTGCGGAGAAGCATCGCGTATCGGGGGCGCTCCGCGCCACTGTGCCTGCAGAGGTTGTCCGCAACCACGGCTACCACGAAGAGAATTCCTATGACCGCCAGCTGCCAATACTGAAGAGTGAATGCTGCAGACGTCGACCACAGTACCCCACCAAACCAGATAAGGCAGGCTACGAGAGCCGCGAAAAGAAGAATCGATACTATGACCCCACGAGCCTTCCAATAAAGCTCTCGGCATTTTCTGCCAACCGCCGTCAGCGCCCTGAGGACAAAGCCCTTTTTCTTCTCTCCCTCGCAAGATGGGTTCTCATCGCTTTTCTTTTCTGCGTTTCCAAAGGCGACGAGAATAAGATTTATTGCCGCAAGCATCAGCAAAAAGATGCCTGAAAGCAGGAACAACCTGTATTTAGATTGCCCGTACATCAGGAGCATCGAGGCAGACAAAGCGAAAACTCCGCCGTTCGCCACTGCGCTTGCCAGCACATCCTTCCATTTTTTTCGTTCCATTTATATCCTCCGTATATAAGAAGTAGGTTCTATAATGTAAAGTTACTAAAGTCCAATGTAATTATAGCACAAAATTATACAAATTGCAACGGGCAGAATAAATCTTAACAATATATTCACAGCGCCATCTCTATTGACAAGAGCGTTTTTTCTGTGATATAATATGAGGAGAGTTTCCACGAAAAGGAAGGGGAAGTCTATGTTGAATGAAAATATAAAACAATCGTTTTTGGATATACTTGGAGAGGAGCTTATCCCCGCCATGGGATGCACCGAGCCCATCGCTCTCGCCTATGCCTCGGCAAAGGGCAGAGCGCTTCTGGGAAGCGCTCCCGAAAGAATAGCCGCAAGATGCAGCGGTAATATAATAAAGAACGTCAGATGCGTAAGAATACCCAACTCCAAGGGTATGAAGGGCATCGAGGCGGCATGCTCTCTTGGCGCTATCGCGGGTAACCCGGAAAGACACATGGAGGTGCTCGAGGGCGTTACCGACAAGGGCATTGAGGATACCGCAAGATTCCTCGAGGAGAACAGATGCACGGTGGAATTTCTTGATTCCCCCATCTCCCTGCACTTCATCATCGAGCTTTGGAGCGGCAGAGATCACGTCAGCGTTGAGGTCAGATACAGCCACACCAACATAGTCAAGATGACTAAGAACGGCGAGACCGTATTTATGACCGAGGACCTCTGCGAGGCCACCGAGGTAGCCGACAGAAGCGGTCTTAATATTGAAAATATTCTTGAATTTGCAAATACCGTCGAGCTTGAGCTTATCGCTCCCTTTGCAGAGAAGCAGATAGAGTGCAATATGGCTATCGCAGAGCGAGGAATGAAGGGCGACTTCGGCGTGGGCATCGGAAAGGCTATCTTCGAGGTCTATGCAGAAAGCGTGTTCAGTAAGATAAGAGCCTACTCCGCGGCAGCGTCCGAGGCGAGAATGGAGGGCTGCGATATGCCGGTTATCATTACCTCGGGAAGCGGAAATCAGGGCATAACCTCCTCGGTTCCCGTTGTGATCTACGCAAGAGAAAAAGGCATTCCTACCGAGAAAATGTACAGAGCGCTGATGTTCTCTGCCCTGCTGACTATCTACCAGAAGGAATACATAGGTAAGCTCTCCGCCTTCTGCGGAGCGGTGTCGGCGGCTTGCTCGGCAGGCGCGGCTATAACCTATATGGCAGGCGGAACCCTGACCCAGATAAAGGACACCGTAACCAATACTCTGGCAGATACCCCCGGTATCATCTGCGACGGAGCCAAGGCGTCCTGCGCCGCAAAGATATCCTCTGCTCTTGACGCGGCTCTCTTTGCTCACTCCTTGGCAATGAAGGGTAAGGCTTACGGCTCCCGCACGGGAATACTTCAGGCGGATACGGGAGATACCATCTCCTGCGTTGGGCATATCGGCCGCGTAGGAATGCAGCCTACCGATCAGGAAATAGTGAAGATTATGATACAGTAAAAAGAAAAGGGTACGCGATTGCGTACCCTTTTCTTTTTGGCAGGGGCAGAAGGACTTG
>JAZQVZ010000098.1:0-16969 GCA_045632105.1 Eubacteriales bacterium
GGCGTTCCCACGGTATAATAAACGCAAGAGAAAAGTTCCAAAAACGAGACTTCCACAAACGCTTCCATCCGCACCGCTTCCGAGCCTCCACCTTCCACAAAACTTCCACAACGCAAAAAAGGAAGCAGACCGAAATCTACTCCCTTTTAAGTTATTTCACGGCGATCTACCGCGTTATTGGGTTAATTTACAGATATCTCTTAGTTAAAATATCTCTTCAGAAGTCCCTCGAAAGCCTTACCGTGTCTTGCCTCGTCGCGAGCCATCTCGTGAACGGTGTCGTGGATAGCGTCAAGGTTGAGCGCCTTTGCTCTCTTTGCGAGGTCAAACTTGCCCTCGGTTGCGCCGTTCTCAGCCGCAACTCTCATCTCAAGATTCTTCTTGGTGCTGTCGGTTACAACCTCACCGAGAAGCTCTGCAAACTTTGCAGCGTGCTCTGCTTCCTCGAAAGCTGCCTTCTCCCAGTAGAGAGCGATCTCGGGATAGCCCTCTCTTGCTGCAACTCTTGCCATTGCAAGATACATACCAACCTCAGAGCACTCGCCCTCGAAGTTAGCGCGAAGATCCATAATAATATCCTCGGGAGCGCCCTGCGCTACGCCTACTACGTGCTCTGCAGCCCAAGAAAGCTTGCCTTCCTCCTGCTTGTTGAACTTTTCTGCAGGAACTCTGCACTGAGGACATCTCTCGGGAGCGCTGTCTCCCTCATGTACATAACCACATACTGAACATACCCATTTTGCCATAATAAAAATCTCCTTTTGTGTTTGAAAAAAATATTTTTTGATTTTACTTTGATGTTTTTTGACAGCTCTCACAAAGACCGCTGAACTCTACGTGGATACCCTCCACGAAGAAATTCTCACAGCCCTCGGTTGCCTTCAAAAGAATACCCTCGTTCACCTTTGTCATAACGTCTGCCACTGCTCCGCATTTGCGGCACACCACGTGGTAGTGTCTGTCAAGAGTAAAGTCGTATCTGTCGTTGGCATCGGTCAGCTTCAGGCGAAGTATATCGCCATCCTCTGCCGCCTCGGCAAGCAATCGATAGACAGTTGCCTTGCTGATCTCGGGGTACTTTTCGTGCACCGCCTCGTAGACCATTCCTGCCGAAGGGTGATTTTTCATCTCGTGAAAAACGTCAAAAACTATTCCCTTTTGAATGGTATTTCTTTTTTGTTTCATAATACTATTTCCTTATTGAGAAGCGTTCTTGATTACGATGTTATTATAGCATACAAAAAAACACTTGTCAATAGCTTTTTCAAAAAAATTTAAAAAAATTTTGGCAGCCTTTTAAGGCTGCCAAAATTGGTTTATTCATTATTATTACATTACAAACTGGAGAGTGCAGAACGCCGCGTATATGCAAAGCAAAGCAATTCCCTGTACTCTTGAGAGCTTTTGTCTGATCAATGCAGGAATAACCATAAGGCCCATTACTGCAAACATTACGGGAATATCAAGAACAAAGGATGCGGGAATACCTGCTATCTGCTGTTCCGTAGGAACTGCAAAGGGAGAGATAACGGTAGCAACACCGCTTACGAGAACCAGATTGAAAAGGTTTGCACCAATGATATTACCAAGCGAGAGTGCGCCGTGACCCTTGATAAGCGAGGTAATTGCGGTAACAAGCTCGGGAAGCGAGGTACCGAGAGCTACAATTGTCAAACCAATAACCTCATCAGGAACACCAAACTCATTTGCTATATAGGTTCCGCTATCAACAAGAAGATTTGCGCCACCTGCAATAATACCTGCGCCAACTACAAGGAAGAAAATATCTCTTACCATAGAAGCGAGGGTCTTCTTGGAACAAGCTCTTACTATTGCCATTACTGCATATACAGCGAATATCGCCATGGTCGCGATACCGATCCACTTAATGATACCGCCCTTGTATATCATAAACGCGCCGCCTGCCAATATCACAACGACCTCGGTTATGAATGCCTTAAGAGAAAATGTATTCTCCTCCTCTTCCGCTTCTTCTGTGTGCTCGGAAGACTCACTTGCCTCTATTTCAACGGTGGGATTCTTCTTCATGGAAAGAACGGTAAGAGTCATATATACTACGAAGCCTGCAAGAAGGACAAAGCCTACCCAACGGTAGAAATATCCCAAGGTGTAAGCCACCGTGCTGTAAAATGCCGCGGCAACAAAGAAAAAGGTAACGGGGATTATCATAGACTTACGCTCAGCCTTACCTGGCTTTATAGCGATAGTAAGAGCCGCGATAAGAGAGGTGTTGCAGATGATAGAGCCGATAGCGTTACCGTACGCCATACCGCCCGATCCTGCCATTGCGCCCTGAGCGGATACCATTACCTCGGGCAGAGTTGTACCGATAGAAACCACCGTAGCGCCTATGAGAAGCTCGGGAAGGTGGAATTTACGAGCGATTCCCGACGCGCTGTCAACGAACCAGTCGCCGCCCTTAATGAGCATTACAAGACCTACGGCAAACAAAAAGATATTAAGTGCCATTTTTCTTTCTCCTTATAGAATGTATTTTATAGTTTATATTAAAAAAGACTCAATATACAGCGGACTGTATATTGAGTCTGGTTCTTTAAAGCAAGCCAGAGCTTTCGCTCATGGTGTTGACTTGGCTACGCATTATTGCGCGACTACTCCCTCATATAACGTACTTATTATATAACAATATGTAAATATTGTCAAGTACTTTTTTAATTTTAGTTAAAATAGCCCTCTCTGTAAAGAAGCTCTGCAATAAGCACAGCTCCGCCTGCGGCGCCGCGAAGAGTGTTATGGGAAAGACCTACGAACTTGTAGTCGTAAACCTTATCCTCGCGAAGTCTGCCTGCAGTAACGCCCATTCCGCCATAAATATCACGGTCAACGGCAGCCTGAGGACGGTTATCCTCTTCAAAATAGGTGATGAACTGCTCGGGAGCGTGAGGAAGCTTCATTTCCTGAGGCTTTCCCTTGAACTCTGCCCAAGCCTGAAGGATCTCCTCCTTGGTAGGCTTATTCTCAAACTTTACGAATACCGCCGCAGTGTGTCCGTCGCTTACGGGAACACGGATACATTGTGTAGTGATAACGGGAGCATCCGCCTTAACGATCTCGCCGTTCTCAACCTTACCCCAAACGCGAAGGGGCTCCTGCTCGCTCTTCTCTTCCTCGCCGCCGATAAAAGGAATTACGTTGTCTATCATCTCAGGCCACTCGTTAAAGGTCTTACCTGCACCCGAGATTGCCTGATATGTAGTAGCAACTACCTCGGTAATACCGAACTTGCGCAGAGGTGTAAGCATAGGAACGTAGGACTGGATAGAGCAGTTAGGCTTAACTGCGATAAATCCTCTCTTTGTTCCAAGGCGCTTTCTCTGAGCCTCGATAACCTCAAGGTGAGCGTCGTTGATTTCCGGAATAACCATAGGGACGTCGGGAGTCCAACGGTTAGCAGAGTTGTTGGACACTACGGGGATCTCGTGCTTTGCATAAGCCTCCTCAAGCGCCTTGATCTCGTCCTTCTTCATGTCTACGGCGCAGAACACGAAGCTTACGAGCTTTGCCATCTCGTCTATGTTCGCCGCGTCGTGAACCATCATATTCTTGTACTTTTCGGGCATAGGGGTCTTCATCTTCCAACGAGAGCCTACTGCCTCCTCGTAAGTTTTACCCGCAGAGCGAGCAGACGCCGCAAGAGCGTTTACCTCAAAGTAGGGGTGATCCTCAAGAAGTGTGAGGAATCTCTGACCTACCATACCCGTGGCGCCTACGACGCCAACCTTCATCTTTTCCATAACAAATGATTCCTTTCGCAGAAATAAAAACATATCGTAATGATACCACAAAAGATTAGAAAAATCAATACCTTTTTGATGTTATATCGGTAGAAATTTTTACACTTTTGTAGTGTTATTTATAAAAACATCACAAAATTCCGATTATTTGGAAATAAGCGCGTCGTAAAGCTGATTTCTGCTCATTCCAAGAGCCTTTGCAGCCGCCTTTATAGCATCGTTTTTGCTCATTCCCTGAGCGCAGAATTTAGCCACTGCCTCCTCGGGTGTCATATCAAGAAGATCCTCGTTTTTGTCAGCAGATGCTGTTCCGCCTTCAATTACAAGCACGTACTCCCCTCTGGGCTCCTTTTGGGAGTATATCTCACAAGCGCCCTGAAGTGTAGTTCTGCAGATCTCCTCGTTAAGCTTGGTAAGCTCTCTGCAAAGCGATATCTTTCTCTCGTCGCCCAGCACCTTGCAAAGATCGTCAAGAGTGGTCTTCAGCTTATGAGGAGCCTCGTGAAGAATAAATGTACGCTCCTCACGAACAAGGGCCTCAAGCCTTTCCCTTCTCTCCTTCTTTTGAACGGGCAAAAAGCCCTCAAACACAAATCGAGCAGTAGGCAGTGCCGAAAGGGTCAGCGCACTTATCATAGCGCAAGCGCCGGGGACCGAGGTAACGGTAACTCCTCTCTCGGCGCAAAGTTTTACCAGATCCTCACCGGGATCGGATATAGCGGGTGTTCCCGCATCGGTCACAAGCGCGCAGGATTCTCCTGCCAGAAGGCGCTCGACTATCTCCTCGCCCTTCTCTCTTTTATTGTGCTCGTGGTAGGACACCATCGGTCTTGAAATACCGAAATGCGTCAGCAAACGCAGAGAATTTCTCGTATCCTCCGCCGCCACAAAATCCACCTCAGACAGCACCTTTATTGCTCTTTCACTTATATCCGAAAGGTTTCCAATAGGCGTTGCCACTATGTAAAGAGCTCCGCCCAAAACCTTATTTTTCTCAGTGTTTTTCATTTCTCTTCTCCGTTATTTTCTTTATCGTCCTTTTAACGAACACAGTAACACCCATAAAAAATCCGCCCCACATAATATAAAGAGCCGAATAAACGTAAAGATCCCATACCACCTCGCCTATCGCTACCGCAAAGAAGAACGGAAAAACCGCGGCTTCTGCCAGAGGGATCCACCACATTCTGCGGATATCCGTACCTGCAACCATACCAAGAGCCATTGACATTATAGGATATACTGCGAAGAATAACAATACCGCCACACCCATATCAAAATATGCGTTAGAAAATTTTATTACTATCAAAGGAAGCAACAGCATAAAAAATACTATACAAGAGCAGGATGCTATGATCTTATTTACAGTTTTCATTTTATTCCTCCTAAGCAATCACATAGAACCGATTTTTCTCATAATCTATTAAAAAGACACTCGAAAGGACAGTACATATATGGCTATAAAGATCTATATCGATCAGGGACACAACCCTCAAAACCCCAATGCAGGAGCAGAGGGCAACGGTCTGCGGGAGCAGGATATCGTTTTTCGTATAGGCGTACTGCTTGCCGATCTTCTTCGCGCAAACCCAAACTTCGAGGTGCGCCTCTCACGACCTACCGCTGACACACAGATAGGAAGCTCCAATACCACAAGCCTGCGAGCGAGAGTAGACGATGCAAACTCCTGGGGAGCCGATTATTTTTTAAGCCTCCACACAAACGCATCGTCTATTGCCGCTGCCACGGGCTCAGAGGCATTTGCCTTCTCACGAACCTCCCCCGCCTTTGCTCTTGGCGAGGATATACTCAAGGGTCTTGCCGCATCTACGGGGCTTCGCAACAGAGGAATGCAGGTCAGGAGCGGACTTTACGTCCTTCGCAAGACCACTATGCCCTCTCTGCTTATTGAGCTTGGCTTTATCACAAACCCCGACGACGCCCGTCTTATGTCACAGCAGCCCGAGCTTTTCGCAAGAGGTATATACAACGGGATACTTGACTATTTTAACTTATAAAATGCTTCCGCTCTCTATCATCTGCATAAGCTCCTCCTCAGAGATTATGCGGACTCCAAGGCTCTGCGCCTTGGTCAGCTTACTGCCTGCCGCCTCGCCTGCTACCACGAAATCGGTCTTCTTGGAAACGCTTCCCACGACCTTTCCGCCTGCAAGCTTTATCTTTTCAGATGCTTCATCACGGGACATTGTGGGAAGTGTTCCCGTAAGAACGAAGGACAATCCCGCAAAAAGCTCACCCTTGGGAGCGGCGGTATTTACGGTAACAAGACCCGCTTCCTCAAGTCTGTGACAAAGGGAAATATTACCCTGATGCGAGAAGAAATTAACCACACACTCTGCGGTTATCTCACCGAAATCCTCTATTTCGGCTATCTGCTCTGCGGTAGCCGCCATTACTGCTTCAAGGCTTCCAAATCTGTCTGCCAAGGCGGCAGCCGCCACCTCGCCTACGTTTCTTATCCCGAGAGCATATATGAGCCTTGCAAGACCTGCCGACTTTGAGCCTTCGATAGCGCCTATAAGATTTGCCGCCGACTTGCTTCCCATTCTCTCAAGCTTCTCTATATCCTCGCCCTTCAGCGAATACAGATCAGCCACGTCGGATATAAGGCGATTTGCAAGAAGAAGCTCTACTATCTGCGGACCAAGTCCGTCTATATTCATCGCTCCCTTGGAAGCAAAATGCTCTATACTTCTTGACAGCTGAGCAGGACAAGCGCTGTTGGTACAACGCAGAGCCGCGCCGTCGTTTTTATCAAAGAACACAGGATCTCCACAGGAAGGACAGTGAGTAGGCATAAAGAATTCGGTCTGACTTCCGTCACGAAGCTTCTCGTTGGCGCGTACCACCTCGGGAATAATATCTCCCGCCTTTCTGACCACCACCGTGTCACCAAGCATTATTCCTCTTTCACGGATAAAATCTATATTGTGCAGAGTCGCTCTGCTTACCGTAGTGCCCGCAAGTCTTACGGGAGCAAGCTCTGCGGTAGGCGTAAGAACTCCCGTTCTGCCTACTGCTATGGAAATATCCAAAAGCTTTGTTTCTTTCTCTTCAGGCGGGAACTTATACGCCACCGCCCACTTGGGAGTGTTGGTTCCCTCTCCCACAGTTCGACGATCCTCAAGATCGTTTATCTTTATAACCACGCCGTCAATATCATAAGCAAGTCCCTCACGAGCATCACCTATTTTTTTGATATGCGCCTCAACCTCAGCATAGCTGTGAGCCACCGTTCTCATTGCGAGGACCTTAAAGCCAAGCTCGGAAAGTCTGTCAAGAGTTTCGGCGTGGGTCTTGGGGGCGTGTCCGTCGGTATAAAGAGAGCCCTCCTGGAAATTAAATACGAATATATCCAGTCTGCGCTCTGCGGTTATAGCAGAATCAAGCTGACGAAGAGAGCCTGCGGCGGCATTTCTAGGGTTAGCCATAAGAGCCTTGCCCTCTGCCTCACGCTTTGCGTTGATATCCTCAAATACGGCTCTGGGCATATAGACCTCGCCTCGCACCGTAAGTGTCAGGGGCTCGGGCAGGCGCAGAGGTATCGACTGTATGGTTCTCAAGTTCAGCGTAACGTCCTCGCCAACGCTTCCGTCACCACGCGTAGCGCCACGGACAAGCTCTCCGTTTTCGTACATCAAGGACACCGAAAGTCCGTCTATCTTAGGCTCTACCGAATATACGGGAGCATCAAGCTCCTGCTCCATCTTATAGCAAAAATCCTCAGCCTCCTCAAAGGAGAAAACGTCTGCAAGCGAGTCCATACGGACGTTGTGAGTAACCTTTTCAAACTTATCAAGAGCCTTTCCTCCCACTCTCTGAGTAGGCGAAGCAGGATCGTAAAGCGAAGGATTTTCCTCCTCAAGACGCTTAAGCTCGGCATACATCATATCGTACTGATAGTCCGATATTTCGGGGGAGTCGTAAACGTAATATCTCTGCGCGTGATAGGTAAGCTCTTTGCGGAGCTGCTCTACTCTTGCGCGTATTTTTTCATAAGCTTCAAATTCCATAACATCCTCCCGAACCGAAAAATTCATCTATATATTATTATACCAATTTATGCGCTCAATGTCAATCACGACCTTATATATTTCATCCAAATTTTTCTCCTCGGGGTATGAAACCGACCATTTATTCATAATGATTAGAATAGCAGGATAGGAGGCTTCATATGCACGCTTTTTTCGCTCTTTTGGTGATAGCCGTAGCGCTGGTAAACGGCTGGACCGATGCGCCCAGCGCCATTGCTGGCTGTGTTTCCACACGCTCGCTCACCCCTCGCTCTGCCCTGATCCTTGCGGCAATATGCAATTTTTCGGGAGCCGTAATAATGGCGATATTCCGCCCAGGAGTTGCCGAGACGCTTTACGGTATAGCGGATTTCGGAAGCGACCCGTCATCGGCAATGATCTCACTTTGCTGCGCGTTGATATCGGTGGTTATATGGGCATCGGTCGCCTGCCTTTTCGGACTTCCTACAAGCGAGAGCCACGCGCTTATATCGGGGCTTTGCGGAGCGGCGCTGGCATCTAATACCTCCCCCGATGCAATAAGGCTTGACCAATGGCGCTCGGTGCTTATCGGCCTTGCCATCTCTACTCTGCCCGTTCTGATATTCGCATACTTCATCTATCGCATATCGTCGAAGGTGTTCAAGGAGCAGGACCGCCGAGGAACTATGAAATATTTCAAGCGAGTGCAATTCATAAGCGCAGGAACCAGCGCATTTCTGCACGGAGCTCAGGACTCGCAAAAATTCATTGGAGTATATCTGCTGGGGCTGACATTTTTAGGCAAGCACACCGACAGCGGAGGTTTTGAAATACCTATATACGTAACCCTTATATGCGCCGCCGCAATGACCCTCGGCACTATGATGGGCGGCTCGAGAATAATAAAAAAGGTAGGATGCGATATGACACACCTTGATCCTCTGAGCAGCAGTGCGGCTGATACCGCATCCTCAGCCTTTCTCGGCGTTTGCTCATTTTTAGGCATTCCCACAGCCACCACTCACGCCAAGACCTGCGCCATGATGGGCGTAGGGCTTTGCAAGAAAAGCGCCACCGACCCTCGGGTGGTATGTCAGCTTTTCCTTGGATGGATTCTGACCTTTCCCCTGTGCGCCCTGATGGGCTTTTTGCTTTCGGTGTCGGCGCACGCCATCCTTCTCTAAAACACGAAAGGGATATTTCCTTATGCCGAAATTAAACTATTTCGACTCGCTCGAGCAGATGTCTCGCCTTACCTCACGAGCGGTATTTATCGCCTGCTCGGCTCCTAAGTCGGATTCACATTCCGAGCTGGTGTCGCTTCGCCACTCGGCAGACGAAACGGTATGTGAGCTTGAAAAGGCTCTGTTTGCCGATTTTATGCCGCCTCTTGAGCGAAACGGCATCGCCGCCTGCGCTCACAGTCTTGAAAGGATAATGGAAAAATGCGCGGAGATATTAAATTACCAAAGCTCGAAAAATTATTTCGGTGAAAAGAAAAACGAGGAGGCGGAGCTTTGCATCCGCCTCGCTCGGTCTATCGAGGAAAATATATTCAGGCTAAGGCGCATCAAAAAACCCGAGGAGCTTCCCGATTTCATCGGCTTCAGGAGGCTGCTCTCCGAGGCTCGCAACGCCCATTCGAGCCTTCAGCAAAGAGTAAATTCGGGGCTTTACCCCAAAAGCGCTCAGCAGTCGCTTAATCTTATGTGCAGGCTTCGGTGCGAGCTTTCGCGTTGCTTTGACGACATAGTGGAAATAATGCTTAATAACATCTGACTATTTAAGCTTGAAATATGCGTCGGTCTCCCTTTTGACCTCTCGGCTCATAGCCAATAAAACGCAGAGATTTATCAGTGTCATCGCGCCTATGGCAAGGTCTGCCGCCTCCCATATAAGATCGGCAGACATCACCGAGCCTGCCACCACCGATAAAGAATATATCCACACAAACACCCTCCTCGATGCTCTGCTTCTCGAAAGATACCTAACGCTCTCCATTCCGTAATGTCCCCAGCAAAGCACGGTGGCAAATCCAAAGCAAAGCACGGCAAGGGCAAGAAAACACCCTGCAAAGCTCCCCAGCACAGATGAATATGAGGAGATAGTCAGCATCATATAATCCCCCTGCCCACTCTCACCTGCTATGAGAATGACCAAGGCGGTAAGAGTGCAAAGCAAAATAGTATCCACAAACACCTCAAATATACCCCACGCGCCCTGCTTGGCGGGAGAGGTACAAGAGGAAACCGCGTGGGCGGCGGGAGCCGTTCCGCACCCTGCCTCGTTGGAAACTATACCTCTCATCGTGCCGTAGCGAATCCCGTCGGAAAGCAAAAATCCCACTACTCCGCCCACTCCGCTCCTGAAGTTAAAAGCTTCATCGAATATACTTCTCACCGCCTGCTCCGCACCCTCGGGTCGAGCTATGATCACCGCCACAGACAAAACGGTAAAGCCAAGAGTCATAAACGGCACAAGCTTCTCGGTAAAGCCAAGAATTCCCGACACTCCTCGATTCATCGCAATAAACGCCACTACGGCAAAGCAAACTCCAACGGCTATCTGCGGAACCCCAAAAACTCCGCTCATAGCCTCTGCGGCGGCGTTGACCTGTATCATCGAGCCCATACTCAGCGCGTTGATAATACAGAGAAAAGCAAAAATACTCGCTATTATCCGCCCTGCTCTACCGTCGCGAAAGAGCGCCCGTATGTAATACATTGCGCCGCCGTAGGGCCGCCCGTCGGCATCAAATCTTCGGTAGATCATAGCGAGAACTATCTCGGCGTACTTAAGCACCATCGCCACAAGGGCGCTCACCCACAGCCAGAACACCGCTCCCGCTCCACCAAGACAAATAGCCGACGCCACGCCCACCATATTGCCCACGCCAAGAGTTCCCGCAAGAGCCAAAGTCACCGCTCTCGCCGAAGATACGCCACCCTTGTTTTCCTGTTTAAAAAGACATTTCACCACCTTCAACGGGTGGAAAAAATGAAAAAATTTCAGCCTCACACAGTAAAACAGCCCCGACAATATCAAAAGCACGGGAACCCCCACACCAAAGAGATATTTGTTTATAAATTCTATCGTTTCACCCATATTGCCTCCCTTTACCCTGTCGATAAACGTCTTTAAATATATAAATTGTTAACTAAATGTAAAATATGTAGAAAAATATATATAAATATATAAAAAGCCCTTGATTTTTCTAAAAAATAGTGTAAAATATGTTTTGTGGATTAGCACTCGATGTTTTAGAGTGCCAAAATTGAATTATCGATACTTATTCACATATTTATTGTTAGGAGGAAGAAAAAATGACAATCAGACCCTTGGCTGACAGAGTTGTAATCAAGCTCGTTGAAGCCGAAGAGAAAACTAAAGGCGGTCTTATCCTCACCGCTTCCGCACAGGAAAAACCCCAGGTAGCAGAGGTCGTTGCAGTAGGTCCCGGCGGACTTGTTGACGGCAAGGAGGTCGTTATGACCGTTAAGGTAGGCGATAGAGTTATCACCTCCAAGTACTCGGGAACCGAGGTAAAGGCAGACGGCGTTGAGTACACCATCGTTCGTCAGGCTGACATTCTCGCTATCGTAGAATAATCCAATACAGAAAGGAAATAAAGACATGGCAAAGGAAATTCTTTACGGAATAGAAGCTCGTAACGCTCTCTCCAGAGGCGTTGACAAGCTTGCTGATACTGTCAAGATCACTCTCGGCCCCAAGGGCAGAAACGTGGTTCTCGACAAGAAATACGGCTCTCCCCTCATCACCAACGACGGTGTTACCATCGCAAAGGAGATCGAGCTTGAGAACGAGGCTGAAAACATGGGCGCTCAGCTGGTCAAGGAGGTCGCTACCAAGACCAACGACGCGGCAGGTGACGGTACGACAACCGCTACACTTCTGGCTCAGGCATTCGTTCGCGAGGGAATGAAGAACGTTACCGCAGGAGCAAACCCCATGGTTCTCCGCAAGGGTATCAAGAAGGCTGTTGATAAGGCAGTTGAAACTCTTGTTGCAAGCGCAAAGAAGGTAAGCGGAAGCGAGGATATCGCACGCGTTGGTACCATCTCTGCAGGCGACGAGGTTATCGGTCAGCTTATCGCTGACGCTATGGATAAGGTTACCGCTGACGGCGTTATCACCGTTGAGGAGTCCAAGTCTGCTGACACCTACTCCGAGGTAGTTGAGGGTATGCAGTTCGACCGCGGATACCTCTCCCCCTATATGGCAACCGATATGGATAAGATGGAGGCAGTTCTTGATGACGCTCTCATTCTTATCACCGATAAGAAGATCTCCAACATTCAGGAGGTGCTCCCTGTTCTTGAGCAGGTAGTTCAGGCAGGCAGAAAGCTTATGATAATCGCTGAGGACGTTGAAGGTGAGGCTCTCACCACTCTCGTACTCAATAAGCTCCGCGGAACCTTTGTTTGCGTTGCAGTTAAGGCTCCCGGCTTTGGCGACAGAAGAAAGGAAATGCTCCGCGACATCGCTATTCTTACAGGCGGTGAGGTTATCTCCTCCGAGATCGGTCTTGAGCTTAAGGACGCAAGCCTCGATATGCTTGGTCACGCTCGTCAGATCAAGGTCAACAAGGAAAACACCATTATCGTTGGCGGCGCAGGTAACCCCGATGACATCAAGGCTCGCGTAGCGCAGATCCGTATGTCTATCGAGGCTACAACCTCCGACTTCGACCGCGAGAAGCTTCAGGAAAGACTTGCAAAGCTTGCTGGTGGCGTTGCCGTAATTAAGGTTGGCGCAGCTACCGAGGCTGAAATGAAGGAAAAGAAGCTCCGCATCGAGGACGCTCTCAACGCTACTCGCGCGGCAGTTGAGGAGGGTATCGTTGCAGGTGGCGGAACCGCTTACCTCAACATTATCCCCGAGATCGCAAAGCTTGTTGAAACCGTTGAGGGTGACGAAAAGACCGGTGTTCGCATCGTTCTTAAGGCTCTTGAGGAGCCCGTTCGCCAGATCGCTGCCAACGCAGGATTTGACGGCGGCGTAGTTGTCAACGATATCATGAAGAGCGGCAAGACCGGCTACGGATTTGACGCTTACAACGAGGTTTACTGCGATATGATGGCAGCAGGAATCGTGGACCCCGCAAAGGTTACCCGCTCTGCTCTCCAGAACGCAGCATCCATCGCATCCGTAATTCTTACCACCGAGTCTGTTGTTGCAGACAAGAAGGATCCCGCAGCCGAGGCAGCAAATGCGGCTATGGTAGGCGGCGGAATGGGCGGCATGTATTAATAAGCAAAAGGCTGTTGCATCGCAACAGCCTTTTTATTCTCTGAAAAAATATAAGCGGTGAGCCGAAGCTCACCGCTTAATTATTATGATTTATGCAACTGTCACACCGTCAATAACGATAGAGCCGTTAGCAGCGGCGTCATTCTTGTAAATACCCTTTGTATAAGAAGCACCCTCGATGTAATTGCTTACTGCATTGATAGATCCACCGGTGTTGTAAATGTGGTAAACCGCACCCATATTACCAGTGATAGTGCTGTTCTTAACGGTCAAGGAACCACCGTGGGAAGCAGCAACGCCTGCTGCGGGAGCATTTACTACCTGTACACCGGGAGCAACGGTTATATCACAGTTTTCCACAGTAACGTTTGCAAAGCCGTAGGTATCATTACCCGAAGCCTCTACTGCAGTACCGTTAGTATTGATCTCAACGTTGGTAAGAGTAGCGTTCAAAGCGTAGATCTGGAAGCCGTAGTTTGCAGCGTAGGAGCCGCCGTTAACAACGAGAGTTCCCTCTCCTGTGTACTCAAATCCCTGAGTAGAAACGATATATCCCTCGTTTGAAGCATCGTTGTAGTTAACGTCGTTCAGAACGATGTTAACGTTCTCGTTACCGTTTCTCAAACGAATGAAAGCACCGTTCTGGGTCTCACCGGAGAAATTACCGCCATTAACTGTAATATTTACGTTCTTAGCAGTACTGAGAACGTTTATAAAGCCGTGTCCACCAAGCTTTATGTCAGCGCCTACAGCATTAACAGTCAGGTTTGCTCCATCACTCAGCTGGAAGGGACGGCCAAGGTTAGCACCTGTCATTCCGCTGGCATCAAAGGTCTTGCCGTTCATGTCAATAACAACGTCACCGTTAACGGTTATAACTTCGGTAACAGCAATGTCATTCTCAAGAACAACGTTCTTGCCGTTCCCAAGAGCAGCGGCAAGCTCGGTTGCGTTGGATACGGGCTCAACGTACTCAGCGTCAGCATCGTAATCGGTGCCAAAGCTATCGCTCTCGCTTGTGGTCTGAGTTGCAAGAACCTTAATGGTGAAGCTGGAGCCTATCTCCAGGTTCTTGTACTCGTTGCCTGCAGTTTCCTGCATCTTAAGCGCGATAGTAATGGTGTCTGCAGTATAGGCCTCAAGAGTACCGTTTCCGGAAACGTCAAGACCTGCAAGCGCCTCGGAAAGAGTGCAAAGCTTATTACCCTCGTTGAGTGCGGTACGATCTGCAACCTGAACTGCAGGATCAGCGTAGTAAACGTCGATCACGTCAGCAAGCTCAGAAACCTCACCGTCTGCAACGATCAGCACCTTATACTTAAGAGCAAGGCTACCGTTATTAGCAATCTTAATGTGGCGAACCTGTACGTAGCCGGGCTCCCAGTTGTCATAATCAAAGATAGCAGTAGTGGAAGCATTGATCCAACCCTCACTGTCCACAGCGGGAACAGCCTGTGTTCCGTCTGCCCAGTACATCTCTACGTCAAGATTACCGGTCTTGATCGTATTGTTCGCGCTTGTTGCAGAATCGGTAAACCAAGCAAACGTAGTTCCAACAAGCATCGCGAAGCAAAGCGCGAAAGTAAGCAAGCTTGCGATCAACGCTTTTCTGGTAGAAAACTTTTTAGTCATTTCTATGACCTCCTATAAATTGTTTATATAAGTACAAAAGCATAGATGTACATACACAATTAGATATAATATATTATACACCCAAATAAAAATTTGTCAAGAAAATTTCACTCAAAATTGCCATCATTTTTTTATTTATGTAAGTTGAAAAACAAAATATGAGCATTTTCGCTTTTTAGACCAAAAATTCTCATATTTTTCCATTTTAACGATATTTTATTGACTTATCACTCAAAGCATGGTAGAAAATCTAAAAACGGAGAAGGGAGAGCCTTATGAGAAAGATCAAATTTTTAAGCGGAAACGCCCTCAAGCTTATAGCCGCGGCAGCCATGCTCATCGACCATATAGGGCTCATATTTTTTCCGAATCTTATTGTTTTACGAATTATCGGTCGCCTCTCCTTCCCTATCTTTGCATTTATGATAGCCGAGGGCTGCCGACATACCCGAAATAAGCTGAGATATTTTTTGACCATGTCGGGAATTGCTACTGTCTGCCAGATAGTATATTTCATAGCCCTTAATAGCACCGATATGTCGGTGTTTGTCACCTTCTCGGTTTCCATTCTTCTGGTCTATGCCCTGCAATATCTCAAGCTCACTTTATATGGCAATTTTTCAAAGCCCCGCAAGATCCTTACCTTAACAGCCTTTCTTTCCGTTTTGCTGGCAACCTATTTTATAAATCTCATCGTAGATATGGACTACGGCTTTGCAGGCTGTATAATGCCCGTATTCTCCGCTCTTTTCCATAGCGACGACAATTCTCCCGCATTCATCAAGAGGCTTGATAAAAACGAGATACACGTTCTTTCCACAGGCGTGGCAATGGTATATATGGCGGCAGTAAACCGTCCCATTCAGTACTATTCTCTGCTGACTATTCCTCTGCTTCTGCTCTATTCGGGCAAGCGAGGAAAGGCAAAGCTTAAATATTTCTTCTATTTATTTTATCCGTTGCATCTGGTCGCCCTTTACGGAATAGACCTGCTTCTGAGCAAATAAAAAAACGCGTTGCAAATGCAACGCGTTTTTTATATGCTTCCTATTAGTCAGTAACGTAAGGAAGAAGTGCAACCTGTCTTGCTCTCTTGATAGCTGTGTTAAGCTCTCTCTGGTGCTTTGCGCAGGTGCCGGAAATTCTTCTGGGAAGAATCTTTCCGCGCTCGCTGATGAACTTGCGAAGCTTAGCGGAATCCTTATAGTCGATGAACTCAACCTTGTCTGCACAGAAAATGCAAACCTTCTTTCTTCTGCGCACCATGGGACGGGGCGCACGAACTACGTTCTCGGTCTTGTTATCCATGATGAAAACCTCCTATAAATTTTGTTGATGTGTGACGTACGATTTCTCTTTTAGAAAGGAAGGTCGTCGTCTGTGTTGTGATCCTCAAAGTTGGGCACGGAGCCGGGGTTTGAGGAGAAGGACGGAGCCTGAGCGTATACGTCAGACGAGTAGGACTGCGCAGAGTCGCCTCCACGGGACTCAACGAACATTGCCTCGTCAGCTACTACTTCGGTAGCATAACGTCTCTGTCCCTGCTGGTCCTGCCAGTTTCTGGTCTGAATGCTTCCGCTCACGCAAATAGCAGAGCCCTTTCTGAAATACTTAGAAATGAATTCAGCGGTGCTTCTCCATGCAACTACGTTGATGAAGTCTGCCTGTCTTTCGCCCTGATCGCTGCTCTTAGAAACGTAGCTGCGATTTACGGCGATAGTAAAGCTGAGAACCGAAACGCCCGAAGCAGTCTGCTTAAGCTCGGGGTCAGCGGTCATTCTTCCTGCAAGTACGACCTTGTTCAAATTAAGAGACATTTTAAAATACCTCCGAGTTTGAATTACTCTGCATCAGCGGTAGCCTCGGTCTCTGCAGTAGCTTCTTCAGCAACAGCAGCGGTCTTGGCAGCCTTCTTAGCAGCAGCATCATACTCAAGCTTGAGAGTCATAGAACGCATAACGGTCTCGTCGATATTGCAAAGACGCTCGAACTCGCTGGGGAACTCGCTTGCTGCCTTGTAGGTAGCAATAACGTAATAACCCTCGGGCTTATCATCGATTGCGTATGCAAGACGACGCTTACCCCACTTTGCCACGTCAACGACCTCAGCGTTAGCCTCGATCAAGGACAGGAACTTGTTCACAGTTGCTTCAACAGCTTCGTCACCCTTGGTAACATCAACAATGAACAGGCTTTCGTAAGAATTGATTACCTTTTCCATTTTTTACACCTCCCTATGGACTTATGACCGCGCGCATAGAACAAAAAATTTAC
>JAZQVZ010000099.1:0-31402 GCA_045632105.1 Eubacteriales bacterium
ATACTGATATCGAGATCCTTAACCCCGCACACCACATCGCAACCGTAGGCGAAGGCGAGAGACTTTACATGGAGCTTACCTTTGATCAGGGTAGAGGATACGTATCCCAGGACAGAAACAAGCAGCTTGACGCTCAGATGCGCGGCTCCAACATTTCTGCTCCCATCGGCACTATCTTCACCGACTCTATCTACACGCCTGTTTACAACGTAAGCTACACGGTAGAGAATACCCGTGTTGGTAACATTACCGACTTCGACAAGCTTACACTGGAAGTAGAGACTAACGGAACGATTAGCGCAAAAGAAGCGATTTCCTTCGGAGCCAAGATTCTCAACGAGCATCTCAATTTGTTCGTAGATCTTTCGGACGAAGCCAAGAACGTAGAGATAATGGTCGAGAGAGAAGAGACCAAGAAAGAAAAAGTTCTTGAGATGACCATTGAGGAGCTTGACATGTCTGTACGTAGCTTCAACTGCTTGAAGCGCGCAGGCATTGATACGGTAGAAGATCTGACTAACCGCACCGAGGAAGACATGATAAAGGTTCGTAACCTCGGTAAGAAATCGCTTGAAGAAGTTATTCAAAAACTGCACTCCCTCGGACTTGATCTCAGAAGAGAAGAAGACTGATAGAGTCGCATAGCATCAGAAAGAAAAACCGAAAAAGGAGGGAACTATAATGCCCGGAACAAGAAAACTCGGCAGACCTACCGCTCATAGAAAAGCAATGCTTCGCGGAATGGTAACCCTGCTGTTGAAGAACGGACAGGTAGAGACAACTCTCACCAGAGCAAAGGAAGTTCGTTCTATCGCTGAAAAGATGATAACCCTTGGCAAGAAGAATACTCTTGCAAGTCGCCGTGCAGCGCTGGCATATATTACAGATGAGAACGTTGTAACAAAGGTATTTGTTGAACTTGCTCCTCTTTACGCAGAGCGCAACGGTGGTTACACCCAGATATTCAAGCTCGGTCCCCGTAGAGGCGACGGAGCTGAGATGGCAGTAATTAAGCTTATCGACTACGCAAAGTCTTCTGAGAAGGCTGCTAAGTAAGCTTCTGTCCATACAGAAAAAGACCCTGAGGATATTCCTCAGGGTCTTTTTTCATTTAAAATATAACGACTTTTGCAAGGCGGAGCGGTTGCAAAAGTCTACCAATCATCTTAACCAACTCCGACTATGCACTAAACACCCCACAGCATTTATCAATAATCCTTTTTCAAGTTCTCCCCGCGACTTTCTCGAAAGAAAGTCGCGAAAAACCTAACATAAACCAACTTCAAGCATATTATGTTAGAGAAGGAGGTGGAGATATGACAGATAATACCGAGGGCTGCAGCGCGGCTATCGGCTCGATAACTCAGGCTATGGGGGCTCAGCGGGCTCTCGCTGAGGCGGCTATTCCCTCTGCTATAATAAAATTTGAATCCTTGGGAAAGGGAAGCAGGGGCTGTGTATACGGCGTGTCCTTTTCCTGCTCCCAGATGAATAATGCAAAGACGGTCTTGTCCCACAAGGGCGTTAGGGTGAAGCAATGGAACGGCAGGAGCTGATATATCTTGACAATGCCGCAACCAGCTTTCCGAAGCCTCGTGAGGTGGTTGAGGCGGTGCAGGACCTGATGCTCCATTGGGGCGGAAATGCCGGTAGAGGCTCGCACATTCTTTCTATGGAGGCGGCGAGAAGAATATTCGATTGCCGTGTCAAGCTTGCTAAGATGTTCGATGCCGAGGGGCCCGAGAGCGTGTGCTTTACCATGAACACCACACAGGCGCTGAATCTCTGCATCAAGGGGCTTCTCGGCAAGGGCGATCACGTGCTGATATCCGATATGGAGCATAACGCGGTCTACCGCCCTATATGTAAGCTTAAGGCCCAGCGAGTGATAGAGTATGACCTGTTTCCCACGATGGCGGGTGTGGCGGGGCGTAGCCCTGCTAAGATCTGCGCGGGAATAGGCAGACTTATCCGCAGAGAGACCCGAATGCTTATTTGCTCGGGGACAAGTAATATTTGCTCTATGAGTATGCCGCTTGCCGAGATCGGAGCATTTTGCCGACGGCAGGGCATACTTTTCGTGGTTGACGGGGCGCAGTGCGCAGGGCATAGCAGAATATCGGTCAGAGATATGAAAATAGACGCCCTCTGCATTCCTGCTCACAAGGGGCTTTTAGGTCCTCAGGGCTGCGGAGCGGTGATACTTGGCAAGGGAATTACGCCAAGGCCCCTTATAGAGGGTGGAAACGGAGTTGCTTCTCTTGCGGCCGAAATGTCCCCCGACCCTCCCGAGAGGTATGAGGCAGGAACTCTGCCTGCCCCTGCGATAGTCGGATTTTCGGCAGGCGTAGATGCTGTGGAGCAGTTGGGGCTTGCGCGGATAGAGGAGCACGAGCGACGGCTTTTCAGACTGGCTCGGGATAAGCTTGAAAGCATATCGGGAGTGAAGCTGTATTTCCCGGAATACGAAGGCTCGGTCATATCCTTTACGGTAGACGGTTTTGGCTCTGAGGAGGTGGCAAGAGCGCTTTCGGAGGAGGGAATATGTCTGCGAGGAGGCTATCATTGCAGCGCTCTTGGGCATAGGACCATGGGTACCGAGGAGAGCGGGTGCGTGCGAGCGAGCTTTGGTGTTTCCAACGGCTCGCATGACGTTGACGCTCTTTGCGACGCGGTTGTAAGAATAAAAAAACGGAAATAAAGCGTTAGCGGCGGGACAGCTCTCGCCGCTTTTTTTGTTTGACAAGATTATATTTAATTTTTGTTGAAAAAAATAAAAAATATGTCGGTTTGTGTTGACTTTGTGCCTTCAATATGATAAAATAATAACATATTAAGCTGAGGTTCCTTTTTTGGGGAAAGCAGCTTGGGTTGGATGTAATTATATTACATAAATATTTTTATTTTAGGAGAGAAAAGACATGAAAAAAATTCTTTCTTTGATCCTGGTCATCGCAATGATCGCTTCTATGGCTGTTGTATTCAGCGCATGTAACAACGAGAAGACCGATGACTTCAAGGTAGGCTTCATCTTCCTTCACGATGAGAACTCTACCTACGACAAAAACTTTATCGATGCTGCAAACGCTGCAGCAAAGGCTCTTGGCCTTTCCGAGGATCAGGTCATCATGAAGACCGGTATTCCCGAGGGTTCTGAGTGCTACGACGCTGCTGTTGAGCTTGTTGACGCAGGCTGCGATCTTATCTTCGCAGACTCCTTCGGTCACGAGTCCTACATGATCGAGGCAGCTAAGCAGTTCCCCGAGGTTCAGTTCTGCCATGCAACCGGTACTAAGGCTCACACCGAGAAGCTTGCTAACTACCACAATGCATTCGCATCTATCTACGAGGGTAGATATCTTGCAGGTATCGCTGCAGGTATGAAGCTCAACGAGATGATCGAGAACGGCGAGATCACTGCTGATGCGGCTAAGGTTGGCTACGTTGCTGCTTGGCCCTACGCAGAGGTTAAGTCCGGATATACCTCCTTCTTCCTTGGCGTTCGCTCCGTATGCGCTACCGCTACTATGACCGTTGAGTACACCAACTCTTGGTTTGACATCGCTCTCGAGAGAGAGGCTGCTCTCAAGCTCATCAACGACGGTTGTGTTCTCATAAGCCAGCACGCTGACTCTGAGGGCGCTCCTAAGGCTTGTGAGGAGAAGAAGGTTCCTAACGTTGCTTACAACATAAGCACCATCAGCATCGCTCCCACCACTGCTCTCATTTCTTCCAAGATCAACTGGGAGCCTTACATGAAGCTCATCATTGAGAAGACCATGAATGGCAAGGGCGCAGAGATACCCTACGACTGGTGTGGCGGTATCGCTGAGGGCTCCGTACAGCTCACCGAGCTTAACAGCGCAGTTGCTGCTGAGGGAACTCAGGCAGCTATCGACGCTGCAATCGCAGGCTTCAACGCTGGTACTCTCAAGGTATTCGATACCTCCAAGTTCACTGTTGGTGGTAAGACTCTTACCGAGTATCTTGCAGACGTTGACGATTTCGGCGACTTCAAGCCCGAGACCAACGTAATTAAGGATGGTTACTTCGATGAGTCGGCTGCAGACAAGCGTTCTGCTCCTTACTTCGATCTCATCATCGACGGAATCACCGCTGCTAACTAATTTTATAGCTTATATGGGATGCCGTTTTTAACGGCATCCCTAACGGCATTTTATTTGAACCGAAGCTTTCATCCGAGAGCATGGCGCGACGTGCTTTGGGATGAAAAATTCGGTTATGAAAGGTAATAACACGGATATGAAAAATGTAGCAATTGAACTGAGAGGTATAACCAAGAGATTTGGCAATATTCTTGCAAACCTCAACGTAAACCTTACCGTTTATAACGGAGAGATACTGTCGCTTCTCGGTGAAAACGGAAGTGGAAAAACTACCCTGATGAATATGATCTCGGGTATCTACCGTCCCGATGAGGGACAGATATTCATAGGCGGCAAGGAGGCGACCATCAACTCCCCCCACGACGCTTTTGAGTACAAAATAGGAATGATACATCAGCACTTTAAGCTGGTGGATATCTTTACCGCCGCTGAGAACGTGGTTCTCGGTCTTGACGAGAAGGGCAAGTTTGATATTCGCGCCGTGTCCGAGAGGGTTGCCGAGATCAGCGCGAAATACGGCTTTGAGATCGACCCCAACAAGAAGATATACGATATGTCGGTTTCCGAAAAGCAGACTGTTGAAATAATCAAGGTGCTTTATCGCGGAGCGGATATACTTATACTTGACGAGCCTACCGCGGTGCTTACTCCTCAGGAGACCAAGAAGCTCTTCGACGTTCTTCGCAGAATGAGAGATGACGGTAAGGCTATAATCATAATCACCCATAAGCTTCACGAGGTGCTTGACCTGTCCGACAGAGTTTCGGTGCTTCGCAGAGGCGAATATATAGGCACTGTCAATACCTCGGAGGCTACCGAGCAGATCCTCACCCACATGATGGTAGGTAAGAAGATAGAGCTTAATATTGAGCGTCCCGATCCCGTGGATCCTCAGGACAGACTTGTAGTTGAGCATATCGACTGCCACAGCCGTGACGGTGTAAAGCTTCTTGACGACGTGAGCTTCACAGCTCGCTCGGGCGAGATACTTGGTATTGCAGGTATCGCGGGAAGCGGACAGAGAGAGCTGCTTGAGGCTATTGCGGGTCTGCAGAAGCTTGACGGCGGAAGCATAATCTATAACGATCCCAAGACGGGCAAGACCGAGGATCTTCGCGACAAGACTCCTCTTCAGATAAGAGAGCTTGGAGTTCGCCTTTCCTTTGTTCCCGAGGACAGACTTGGAATGGGTCTGGTTGGAAACATGGGTATTTCGGACAATATGATGCTTCGAAGCTACCGTAAGGGTAAGTCTATATTTCTTGAGAGAAGCGGCCCTACAGCTCTTGCGGATAGAATAATCAAGGAGCTTGAGGTTGTAACCCCCGATGCGGATACCCCCGTAAGACGTCTTTCGGGCGGAAACGTGCAGAAGGTTCTGGTAGGACGAGAGATCGCATCCTCGCCTACGCTTTTGATGGCTGCATACCCCGTAAGAGGACTTGATATCAACTCGGCTTATCTTATCTACGATCTGCTCAACGACCAGAAGAAGAAGGGAGTTGCGGTAATTTTCGTAGGTGAGGACCTTGACGTTCTCCTTGACCTTTGCGACAGAATAATGGTTATCGGTGGCGGACGTATCACGGGTATCGTGGACGGACGAGGCGCTACCAAGAGCGAGATAGGATATCTTATGACTAAGAGCGACAGAGAGGAGGACGCAGAATGAGCACTGAAAAGGTAAGGCGTGAGCCTTTGATCCATATAACCAAGCGCGGCGAGCTTCCTCGTAAAAAGGCGCTTCTTATAAAGGGCGCTGTAATTCTCAGCGGTGTGCTGTTCTGTGCTCTTGTGACCATCCTTATGACGGGAGTAAACCCTCTTAAGGTGTTTGGCTCTATGATAGACGGAAGCTTTGGAACTACAAGAAAGATGTGGAACCTTCTCGAGGCTTCGGCAATACTGTTGGGTATCTCCCTTGCGGTTACCCCTGCGTTTAAGATGAGATTCTGGAACACGGGTGCTGAGGGACAGGTGCTTATCGGTATGCTTGCCAGCATCGCGTGTATGTTCTACATTGGCGACGCGATTCCTTCCTGGCTTTTGATCATCGTAATGTTCGTTGCCAGCGCTATTGCAGGCGCTGTGTGGGCGGGTATCCCCGGTATCTTCAAGGCGGCTTGGAATACCAACGAAACTCTGTTCACCCTTATGATGAACTACGTTGCTATGCAGCTGGTTTCCTTCTGCATTATGATCTGGGTTCCCAGCGGATCTATGGTACTGGGACTTGTAAACTCAGAAAGCAAGAGCGGCTGGTTCCCCGAGATACTCGGTCAGAAATACCTGCTTAACATCGTTATAGTTGCGGTTATGACCATAGTGGTTTATATCTACCTCAAGAAGAGTAAGCAGGGATATGAGATCTCGGTTGTAGGTGAAAGCGAGAATACCGCTCGCTATATCGGTATCAACGTAAAGAAGGTAATTATCCGTACCGTTATTATTTCGGGCGCTCTTTGTGGCGTTATGGGTTGGATACTTGCAGCAGGTGCGGACCACTCTATCAGCTCGGGCGCAGTTGGAGGAAATGGATTTACGGCGATCATGGTATCCTGGATGTCTAAGTTCAATCCCGTTGTTATGATCTTCTCCTCTATTCTCGTATGCTTCCTGCAGAAGGGCGCGGGACAGATCGCATCCGACCTTCGTCTTAACAGCAGCGTAGGTGAGGTGCTTACGGGTATAATGATACTCTTTATCATTAGCAGTGAGTTCTTCGTTACCTATAAGATACATTTCCGTCAGAGCGCTAAGAAGGGAGGTAATGAATAATGTTTGCAACTATTATGGCGTTTATCGCCGCAGCTGTTGTTCAGGGAACTCCTTTGCTCTTTGGTGCAACGGGTGAGATAATCACCGAGAAGAGCGGAAACCTTAACCTCGGTATCCCCGGTATTATGTACATCGGCGGTATTTCGGGAATTATCGGCGGATATCTTTACGAGCACTATACAGCGGCTCCCGTGCCGATACTCTGCGTATTGATCTCGCTTTTGGCGTCTATACTTGGCGCAGGATTGGTAGCGCTGATATACAGCTTCCTTACCATCACCCTTAAGGCAAACCAGAACGTAGTCGGACTTGCGCTGACCACGCTGGGTGTAGGCCTTGGAAATTTCTACGGCGGATCGCTGCTGAAGTTCTTTGGCGAGAGCGGTTCTATCTCGCTTCTCGTTACGGGTAACGCGTATAAGACCAAGATCCCCTTCCTTTCGGATCATCTTGGAATAGTTGGCGAGACCTTCTTCTCATTTGGATTCTTGGTTTACGTTGCTATTATTATTGCCGTACTTGCCCAGTGGTTCTTGAAGAAGACTCGCATAGGACTTAACCTTCGCGCAGTGGGTGAGAACCCTGCGACCGCAGACGCGGCAGGAATCAACGTAAGCGCGTATAAGTACGTGGCGACCTGCATTGGCGGAGCTATTGCGGGACTTGGCGGACTTTACTTCGTTATGGACTATACCACAGGCGCATGGACCAACAACGGCTTTGGTGACCGCGGTTGGCTTGCGATCGCGATAGTTATATTCGCGCTTTGGAGACCCAGCCTTGCTATATTCAGCTCCTTTGTTTTCGGAGGACTTTATATTGCAAGTATATACGTTGCTCCCCCTGCGTGGCTTGATATCAACCCAGGTGCATTTAAGGAGATCATCAAGATGCTTCCTTACATTGTAACCATCGTGGTTTTGGTATTTACAAGCTCCAGAAAGAAGAAGGAGCACCAGCCTCCCCAGAGCCTTGGCCTTTCTTATTTCCGCGAGGAAAGATAATAAAAAAAGAGCTGACGAAATGCGACATACTCTTAAGGACAGTTTTAACTTTAGAAAAACTCATGGTCTGGGCACGATGTGCCCAGACCATTCTCTTTTTATTGACGCGAAAAGAAAATTTCACTAATTTCAAAAATTCTCTTGACATTCTTCAAAATCCGTGATAGAATTCTAATAGAATTTATAAAGTCAAGGAGATGCTTCTATGAATTACGAAAAGATTATAGTTGAATTATTGGGAAGAATTCAGGTATTGGAGGAACAGGTGGCAATGCTGATGAAAGAAAAGAATCAAGCATCCGAGCAGGAAGCGAATAAAATCACTACCGACGATATTCGTCAGCATATTCTTGAATTAAAGAACGCAGCAAAGGGTGAAGGTAAATCGTTTATCATTTTGAAATCCGGCGATATTCACAAGGAGTTGAAGCTCAAGAGTGCAATGCCGCAGGTTTGTAATGCCATGAGGCAATCTATGAATGAGGGCGATATTGTATTGCATACTACACCAAGCGGTAACTCGTCCACCATAGAAATTCAATATAACGTTTGATGGAGGCATATTATGGCAAAGAAATACAGTAAAACAGGCAGACGAGTAGGTTTGTTTATAGGCGGTGTAATGGTCGGTCTTATAAGAGGAATATTTTTCAAAAACAAGTATTGAGGTGGAAATTATGAGTTTGTGGAAGTCAAATAACATTGATAAAGTGTGGGCCAATATTTGCAAACACGAGGGAGACGAGTTTTTCACGGTAACAAATAAAGAAATCAAATATGTTGTTAAAGATAATTACATTATTGTTGTTAGCATACCTTCTCACACGAGAATTTCAAAGACGAATTTTGAGAAAGCGTTGGAAATGAATGCTTCTAAACCTTCCGAAATCAATCTCCGTGGGCGAGCTTATATTTACGGCATTATAAACGACAGTCGAATAAAATAAATTAACGATATAACAAATCTATGACATAAGTAACGCAAAGGCACTTTTGACATAGGCATTTCAAAAGTTCTTTGCTCACCTTCCGGGAGGTGGAAAAAGCCTCCTTTGTGTAAAGGGAGGTGGCACGCGAAGCGTGACGGAGGGATTGTAATGGAAAGAAAACATAATAAAGACATTGTTCCAACCGCAAAAATGCTGCGAAAAAATATGACCAAAGAAGAAAAGCACCTTTGGTATGATTTTCTGCGTACATATTCCGTCCGCTTTTTACGTCAAAAGGTTCTTGGAAGGTATATAGCAGACTTCTACTGTGCAGAGGCAAAGCTCGTCATCGAACTTGATGGCTCGGGACATTATACCGAGCAAGGAAAGCAACACGATGAAGAAAGGACAGCTTTTCTTGAAAAATACGGACTAACGGTTATTAGAATACCAAATACGGAAATACATAAAAACTTTCGAGGCGTTTGCGAATATATTGATCATCACGTAAAACAATCCCTCAGTCAGCTTCGCTGACAGCTCCCTTTACACAAGGGAGCCTTTTTTATATTCATCTATGCCTTGTCGATTTTACTGACAAGCACTGCATTTGTGTTCACAAATGCAAAATACGGCATACCTCTTTCGAGATATACCGTATTTTGAAAACTGTCCTTTAGAGTGACGCTCTAAGTCAGCTCTTTTTTTGTGAAAATCAAGGTTGAATTTTTTATTCATTTACAGATACCTTAATATCACCCGTGGAGGTAGTGATCTTGCACTTGCCGCCCTCGGTTGACTCGGGAACCTTTACGTTGCCCGTTGAGGTTTTTGTGATGAATATTTTAGAGGAGAGCAGGGTTCCCTCAACGTCGCCAGTGTCTGTTTGGATAGTCAACTCGGAAGCATCGCAGGAGTCAAGCTTTACGTCACCCGTGGAGCGCTTGACGGAAATGCTATTCTTTGCTATTACGTTCTTAAGAAGAGCGTCGCCCGTGCCGCCCGTGGAGCTGAGGACGTCGCAGGTGACGTTGTTAAGCGTGGTCTTGCCTGTTGACAGCTTGAGTTCAAGGCTTTTTGCCGCAAGACCCTCCAGCTTGATGTCGCCCGTAGACGCGGTTATCTTGACGCTTTCAATGGTCAAGCCCTCGGTTATCGTAGTGTTACCTGTGGAGAGCTTTACCGAAAGGGTAGAGTACTCGCCACGGGGCAGATATATCTCAACCTTGGGAGAAGCGAAGTTTATTTCGATATAGTCATACCATTTTTTCGTGTTCTTGCGCTCTATTTTCAGCTCTCCGTCAACAAGAGTGACCTCGTGTCTGTCCTTTTCCTGATCGTAGCAGACTACCCTGACGGTGTTGCTGTCGGTGGGAATAATAATCACGTCGGCGGTGTCGGTGATAACAGAGATATTTTTCACCTCTCCCTCGGGGGAGTAGCTGTTGGTTTCGTATTTAACGGTCACAAAATTCAAAAAATTCCAGTTTGCCATAGCAAGTGCTCCTACAAATATCAGGCAGCCTAAGAGTATAAGAGATGCTGCCGTAATAAGACAGATTTTAGTGGAAAGACGCATCAGACCGCCTCCTTTCTTACGAACAGACGCTTGATAGCGATGGCGATAAGCTTAGTTAATTTCGCCGCTCCCTTGGTGGAAAGCAGGGAAGCGAAGAATGTGAGAATAGCAAGTCCTGCTAAAACAAGAGCCGCGCCGATAGAGGCAAGTCCTACGGGAATATTGCCAAGGCAGAAGAAGATTATTCCACATGCCACAAGTCCGAGTGCGCTTCCTGCAAGTGATGCGAATACCGCCCAAACCGAAACCACCAGCGACCAAAGGGTAGCGTAGAGTGATATTACTACCACAAATGCGGCGATAAGCAGCGACAGCCATATGGGAGAGCCGAGAGCGAGAAGAACAAATTCCCACGCTCTCATTTTTCTTTGGGGCTTTATTTTTTCTTTCACCAAGCGGGTCAGAGGTATCTCGGAGAGTATCTGGTCGGTAACGCTCTCCACCGAGCCTATTGCCGCAACCGCTTCCTCCTCGGAAAGCCCGTCTTCGATTCGGTCGTCTATCATTTCATTGTAAAACTCCAGGCGCTCGGTCACGTCGCTCTGGGGCAGACCCTGAAGTGCGCGGGATAGCGACAGGATAAATTCTATCTTAGTCATTTCCTAAGTCCTCCTTGGTTACGAATTGATAAATGGAGAAGATCTCCTGCCATTCAAGCTTGAATTCCTCAAGCCTTTTGATACCGTTTTCGGTAATACGGTAATACTTTCTCAGCCTTCCGCCGTGCTCTGCGCTTCTTACGGTGAGCATATCTGCCACCTCAAGACGCTTGAGAATGGTGTAGAGAGTGGACTCGGAAAGCTCTATGCAGGGCTTCAGGTCCTTGATTATTTTATATCCGTATGATTCTCCGTCCTTGATGGCGGCAAGAACGCAGACGTCAAGCAGACCTCGTTTCAATTGAATATCCATAGGGCATACTCCTCCTTACATAATACATCGTATCACGAAGTATTGGCTTTGTCAAGAGGTTTTGAAATTTTTTTACGATTTTGACAGAAATATTGACTTTTGATACGGCGCGTGCTATTATAAGGTTACAACAATAACAGACGAGGTGTCTTATATGAAAATAGGTATTGGATCGACTGCGTATTACAGTGTATATGATTACGAAGAGGGCTTCAAGAAGCTCAAGAGCCACGGATATGACTGCGTGGACTACGGCGACATAAGCTTCGTGGGTTCCAAGGCTTATACACTTTCTGATGAGGAGTTCCGTCAGTTCTTCAAGAACGTCAAGGAGAGCGCTGACAGAAACGGAATAGAGATCTGGCAGATGCACTCGGTTTGGCTGACCGTCAACTTCGATGAGACCGAGGAGGACAGACAGAAGACCACCGAGTACTTTATCCGTCAGCTTGAGGCGGCAAATTACCTCGGCTGTAAGTATTTCGTTCTTCACCCCTTTATGCCCTTTGGACACGACGTTGAGGGGGATTATGACTTTACCTTTGAAACAAACGTGAAGCTTCTCGAGACGCTTATTCCGCACGCGGAGAAGTGGGACGTGATCCTTTGCGTTGAGAATCTGCCCTTCCCGAGAAATCCTATTTCCAAGGTTTCTGAGGTTAAGAGATTGGTTCGCACCGTAGACCACCCTCGTGTAAAGGTCTGCCTTGATACCGGACACGCTAATATATTCTCACAGGATATTGCCGCCGACGTGCGCCTGCTGGGTGACGATCTTGCGACCCTCCACGTTCACGATAACGCGGGCTGGTGCGACGCTCACAAGCTCCCTTACTGCGGAAATATGAGATGGGGAGAGTTCCTGTCCTCGCTTGGAGAGATCGGCTTTGACGGATGCTTTATGCTTGAGACAGAGATCGCCAAGGGAGTTCCCGAGCCTTACAGGGAAGAGATGAGAGTTTCTCTTGCTAAGCTCACTCGCGAAATGGCAGAGCAGATAAAGAAGAAGTGATAGAAAAAAGCGTACAAATCGTGTGATTTGTACGCTTTTTATTTTAAGGTAATTTCTTTTGTTATATTTGTAGTGTCTATGTTAAAATGATTAAAGTAATTCTTTCTTTTTAGCTTCAAATTCTTCTTGAGTGATTATACCGGCATCCAATAATTCCTTGTATTTTTTTATCTCTTCAAATTTGTCAAATTTAGTTGTATTAGAAATTATATCTTCTTTTTTAAACTTTTTAATAGGCGGCTTGTTTTCTTGAGTTTTATCGGTATTATCATCATTATCATCCGCATAGTTTTTAAAATAACTTATTGTTATGACTGATACTGGCACCACAATAACAAATAAAATAAAAGCAATTATAATAATACTTGTGTAAGAGGTTTGAGTAGATGATACTACCGCGGACGGAGTCCCTGATTCAGAGGAGAAAGTTTCTGTGGTATAAGCATTGATTTTTACAAACGAAGCTTCCGATATTTTTCCTAGAAGAGCTTTATCAACCATAATAATAAATTTGGTTTCTAAGCTTGGAGTAGCAAATGTCGTAGAATCGTCAAATACATATACGGCATTGCCTTTTCTATCTAACAACGCCCCTTTAAGTTCCATTTTGTCTACCTTATATTTTGAAGTGAAGTTTAAAAAAACAGCTATCTTCCCGTCATCAATTACATTACCCAATTGAAGGCAATTGTAAGTTATGTCCTGATCTGAAATTAAATCCATTTGTTTTTCGTAAGAACTTGATTTTTCGCAAGAACATAGCAGAAAAAAGACAAGCGAAAATAAAATTAATAGAGCTAGAGATTTTTTCATATTATTATCCTTGTGTGCTTGAAAATATATGTCATGTGATTATTATATCATGCTTTA
The DNA here is from genome assembly GCA_045632105.1 of Eubacteriales bacterium. Taxonomy (GTDB): domain Bacteria; phylum Bacillota; class Clostridia; order Oscillospirales; family CAG-272; genus HGM12713. The sequence continues at coordinate 13,212 of JAZQVZ010000099.1, forward strand.
TAAAAATAGTCAACTATTGATTGTTTTACTTATTGATACAAGATGAAATGGTTATTATTTGTTTGCAGAGGGGCGTGGAAATGCCCTCTGTTGGAACCTCACGACCTCCCGCGGCAGTCGCATAGTCGTCTGCCGTCGCCTCGACGCTTTGCTTACGCTCGGCTCGGCATACTCCTTGCTTTGTGCCGTCAACCGTCGTCAAAACGATACTTAATCGTTTTGACTTAGGTTGCAAGTTATTCGCCCGACATTTCGCCCGCAGGGCGGGCGGAGGTCGAGCTTTCGGTACCGAAGGCGGCGAGGCTCAAATCCCACTCGCCGCAGGCTGCGCAAAAAAAGACAGACACCCGATTGGGTGTCTGTCTTTTTTTGGTGCAGGAGTGGGATTTGAAAGGCCCGCTCGAAAATATAGTCGCCTCGGGCGCGTACGCGTGGCGCGCTTCCGATGCTCCTTATTTTCTCCCTTGTCGCGCTCCCTCTACCTCGCACCGCGAGCGGTCGCGCTCCAAGCCCACGACCTCCTCCGTCGGTCGTGTATGGACAGACCTCATTTCCACGCCCAACGAAAAAAGGACACCTTTTGGTGTCCTTTTCGTTGGGTGCAGGAGTGGGATTTGAACCTCACGACCTCCGGGTTATGAGCCCGACGAGCTACCAAGCTGCTCTATCCTGCGATATGATTTGCTCACTTGCAAGGGTTATTATACCATACAAAAATTGTTTTGTCAACCCTTTTTTGCTTTTTATTTATATTTTTTATTTCATTAGTAGTATATTCCTGTTATTTTTGATTTATTCATCAAAGACAAAAATCGGCGCAATTTCTTGCCCCGACTGGTGCCGGTGACCGGGATCGAACCGGTACGATACTCACGTATCACGGGATTTTAAGTCCCGGGCGTCTGCCAGTTCCGCCACACCGGCTTTTTCGTACAAGGTATTATATCACACATTTCCTTCTTTGTCAAACTTTTTTATAATATTTTAACTGCCAATAGGAAATATCTTGTATTTGACAAGGAATTTCCTTTATGATATACTATATTCAAGAAAACCGGGAGGTAGGCATATATGAAAGAAAAGAAAAAAGCATCCTTTTGGATAGCTCTTACGGTATTCAGCCTTATGGGGCAGATAGCTTGGGTCGTGGAGAATATGTATCTCAACGTATTTATCTATAAGACCTTTAACGCTTCTGCAGCTGACATATCCTACATGGTGGCGGCATCTGCGGTGACCGCGGCCCTGACAACTGTATTTATGGGGGCTTTGTCCGACAGGATAGGAAAGAGAAAGCTCTTTATCTGCGGTGGATACATTCTTTGGGGAATATCCATTTTCAGCTTCGTGCTTTTGCGAACCGATATAATCGGCAGCTTCCTGCCCGCTACTATGTCGGCGATGGCTGTGGGTGTTTCTCTGACTATAATTCTCGACTGTCTTATGACCTTTTTCGGCTCTACGGCAAACGATGCGGCGTTTAACGCATGGCTTACCGATATGACCGCTTCGGGCGGCAGAGGAGCGGCTGAGGGAATAAACGCTATGATGCCTCTGGTGTCGGTTTTGGTGGTGTTCGGCGGATTTATGTTCTTCGATCTCGAGCAGCCTACCAGCTGGACCTGGATATTCAGCATAATCGGAATATTGACGCTTATAGTGGGTATGGTCGGTCTGTTTATTATCAAGGACCCCGACATAAAGCCCTCGGGAAGCCCTTATTGGAGAGATATCATTTACGGATTCAAGCCTCGCACAATATGTGAGAATGCCCGTCTTTACATAACTCTTGCGGCGTTCATCGTTTTCAATATCTCTATACAGATATTTATGCCCTACCTCATAATATATTACGAGGTATCTCTTGGAATGAGCGATTACGTACTGGTAATGGCTCCTGCTATTATTCTTGCATCGGTGGTGACCTTCCTGTGGGGCAAGGTCTATGACAAGAAGGGCTTTGGATTTTCGGGATTGCTGTCCTTGATAATGCTTCTCGTTGGCTACGCCTTTCTGTATCTCACAAAGACCACGCTGCCCGTATTTATAGGCTCGCTTCTTATGATGAGCGGATACCTATCGGGAATGGCGGTGTTTGGCGCCATGATACGCGACAACACTCCCGAGGGCAAGTCGGGACGTCTTCAGGGCGCGAGGATATTTGCTCAGGTGCTTATCCCCGGAGTTATCGGCCCTATGATAGGAAAGAGCGTTCTTGACAGCGCCGAGATGATAGTCAACAGCGACGGAACAACCTCGTTTATTCCCAATGAGAACATTTTCTTGGCGGCGGCTATTGCGGCTATCCCTGTTTTTGCGGTGTTCTTTATAATTGGCAAGACCAAGAAGCCGAGAACTGTGAACCTGACTACCGAGTATGAGGATGATATGGGAGAGGTACCTTTTGAGGAGTATCCCAGACCCCAGCTCAGACGCGAGAGCTACCGTTCTCTTAACGGCAAATGGAGATTCTCTATTAAGCGTGGTGAGGTAGAAGCATATAACGGAGAGATAGTAGTTCCTTTTGCTCCCGAGAGCCGTATTTCAGGGGTTATGATGGACATTGAGGACGACGATCTGCTCGTATATGAAAGAGATTTTTCTCTTCCCGAGGGCTATTCGGGTGGTCGCATTCTGCTTCACGTGGGCGCTTGCGATCAGTATGCCGCTGTCAGCGTTAACGGCGCTTTTGTGGGTGAAAACGAGGGAGGTTATCTGCCTTTCTGCTTTGATATTACCGACAAGCTCCGCGAGGGTGAGAACGCGCTTCGCATAGAGGCTCGTGACCCGATGGACGTGGAGCTTCCTTACGGAAAGCAGACCTCGAAGCGAGGTGGAATGTGGTACACCAAGGTCAGCGGGATCTGGCAGAGCGTTTGGCTTGAGGAGGTTCCCGAGAGCTATATAAAGAGCGTAAGATTTACTCCCGATCTTTGCGGAGTTGATATTGAGATCGAGGGCGGAGAAGAGGAGAAGACTCTGGTGCTTGACGGTGTTGAGCATACCTTTACGGGCTCTCATTATCGCCTTAACATAAGCGAACCGAGGCTCTGGAGCCCCGAGGATCCCTATCTTTACGATGTCGAGATAATCTCGGGCAAGGACAGAGTGCGCTCCTATTTCGGTCTTCGCACCGTATCGGTAGAGGAGAGCGAAGGAAAGGCGTTTATCGCTCTTAACGGCAAGCCCTATTTCTGCCACGGTCTTCTCGATCAGGGCTATTACAGTGACGGAATATTCCTTCCTGCGACCCCTCGCGGGTTTGAGGACGACGTGCTTCGTATGAAGGCATGCGGATTCAACACACTTCGCAAGCACATAAAGCTTGAGCCCGAGCTTTTTTATTATTACTGTGACATGTACGGAATGCTGGTGTTCCAGGATATGATAAACAGCGGAAAATACAGCTTTTTCGTTGACACGGCGTTGCCCACCGTCTTTCTCAAGAGTGGCGTATCTCACAGGGCGAGCAAGCGTCGCAGAGAGCATTATGAAAAGACCTCTGAGGGCATAATGAAGGCTCTTTACAGTCATCCCTCGGTGGTGTATTATACTATTTTCAACGAGGGCTGGGGGCAGTTCGACGCTGACTATTATTACGATCGCTTCAAGGCGCTTGATCCCACCCGTATCTATGACACCACCTCGGGCTGGTTCAAGACCCGACGCAGCGACGTAGAGAGCGAGCACGTTTATTTCAAGCCCGTAAAGCTCAAGGCAAGAGAGGGTCGCCCCACGGTGCTTTCCGAGTTCGGTGGATACTCCTGCAAGCTTAAGGGTCACGCCTTTAATCTTGACAAGACCTATGGATACAGATATTTCAGTGATGCGGCTGATTTTGAGAACGCCCTTGTGGCTCTTTACGACGGTGAGGTGATCTCTTCCATAGAGAATGCGGGGCTGTCGGCGGCAATTCTTACTCAGGTCAGCGACGTTGAGGACGAAACGAACGGACTTCTTACATACGACAGACGCCGTCTTAAGGTCAGCGCTTCGCGTATGAAGGAGCTGTCCCAGAGGCTAAATTGCAAGTTTTCTGAGCTCTACATTCAAAAATAACTTATTTTAAAAGCGGGAGATGCAAAAATCTCCCGCTTTTTGGTTAAAAAACTAACAAAAAAGCGCAAAATTACTTGCTTTTTTGGTAGAAATGTGAGATAATAATAATAAGTTTATTTTTCGGATTTTACAAGGAGTAAATCCTTTTTTATAGGATAAAAAAGAAGTCGCTCTACCTGTAAAATTCACTCTTGAGCGCGTATTTGTCTGCTCATAATTCTGATACCCTTGACGTGACGGGTATCGTAAAATACAACCTTGAAAAGGAAATCGACTATGCCTATTACTGATTTTTTGGAAAGAAACGCCAAGATATATCCCAATGACGTGGCGCTTGTGGAGATAAACCCCGAGAAGCAGCCCGAAAAGAATACTACCTGGCGTGAATATAATCTTATTGAAACCGCTTCTGAGTCGGATAAATATCGCAGAGAGATAACCTGGAAGGAGTTTGACGTTAAGGCAAACCGCTTTGCGAACCTGCTCTTTACACGCGGCATAAAGAGAGGCGACAAGGTTGCTATACTTATGATGAACTGCCTTGAGTGGCTTCCCATCTATTTCGGTATTCTCAAGACCGGAGCGCTGGTAGTGCCTATGAACTACCGCTACTCCTCCGATGAGATAAAATACTGTCTTGATCTTGCCGACGTTCGTATGCTGGTGTTTGGACCTGAATTTATTGAGCGTATAAACCATATTAAGGACGATATGGGCGGAGTGGATAATCTTTTCTTCGTTGGCGAGAGAAAGGACACCCCCGATTATGCCGACAACTATGCAGAGATGACCTATTATTGCTCGTCTACCGTTCCTCCCGTTGAGATAAAGGACAGCGACGATGGAGCAATATATTTCTCCTCGGGTACTACGGGCTTCCCCAAGGCGATACTCCATCGCCATGCTGCTCTCGTGGCTGCCTGTCATACCGAGCAGAATCACCACTCCCAGACCAAGGACGACGTATTCCTTTGCATTCCTCCTCTTTATCATACGGGAGCGAAGATGCACTGGTTTGGTTCACTTCTTGTGGGCGGCAAGACCGTGCTTCTCCGTGGAGTAAAGCCCGAATGGGTGCTCCAGACCGCCTCCGACGAGAAGGCTACTATCGTTTGGCTCCTCGTTCCGTGGGTACAGGATATACTTGATTCTATCGATAGGGGAGACCTCTCTCTTGACGATTACACTCTTGACGGCTGGCGTCTTATGCACGTTGGCGCACAGCCCGTCCCGCCCTCTCTTATCAAGCGCTGGAAGACTATGTTCCCCGCGCACGAGTACGACACAAACTACGGTCTGTCCGAGTCTATCGGCCCCGGCTGTGTTCACCTCGGCGTTGAAAATATACATAAGGTCGGCGCTATCGGTAAGGCAGGTTACCTGTGGGAGACTATGATAGTCGATGAGAACGGCAGACCCGTAGAGCAGGGTCAGGTGGGCGAGCTTGCGGTCAAGGGCGCAGGCGTTATGAAATGCTATTATAAGAATCCCGAGGCTACCGCTGAGATAATCAGAGGCGAGTGGCTGCTTACGGGAGATATGGCAAAGACCGACGAGGACGGATTTATCTACCTCGTTGACCGTAAGAAGGACGTTATCATAAGCGGAGGCGAGAACCTCTATCCCGTACAGATCGAGGATCATCTGCGCGCTTACGATAAGATCAAGGACGTGGCGGTCATCGGTCTTCCCGACAAGCGTCTTGGTGAGATAGCGGCGGCTATCATCGAGATAAAGGAGGGAATGAGCTGTACTGCCGAGGAGATCGACGAGTTCTGCATGTCGCTTCCCAAGTACAAGCGTCCCAGAAGAATTATATTTGCAGACGTGCCCAGAAATCCCACAGGCAAGATCGAAAAGCCCAAGCTTCGTGAGATCTACTGCGGTGGTAGCCTTGTAGAAGCTCAGATCACGGGCTGATATCGGAGGATACAATGACAGCGCAGATCTTTACAGGGATACTTGTGGTTTGCTTCTTCGCCTTGATGATAGGCGTTGGACTTTATTGCAGAAGGGGAGCGAAAAACGTTGACGGCTTCGTTCTCGGTGGCAGAGCGGTAGGCCCTTGGCTCACCGCATTCGCCTTTGGAACGTCCTACTTTTCCGCAGTAATTTTCGTCGGTTACGCAGGACAGTTCGGTTGGAACTTCGGTGTGGCATCTACCTGGATAGGCCTTGGCAACGCCTTTATCGGCTCGCTTCTGGCTTGGAATATCCTCGGCAGACGTACACGCGTTATGACCCAGCACCTGAACTCCAAGACCATGCCCGACTTCTTTGAGAAGAGATATGATTCAAAGAAGCTCAAGACGGTTGCATCTGCAATAGTTTTCGTATTCCTTATACCCTATACAGCATCGCTTTACAACGGACTTTCCAGCCTTTTTAACATAGCCTTTGAGGTGCCCTATTGGATATGCATAGTGGCAATGGCTATTCTTACAGGTGTGTACGTTGTATTCGGCGGATATATGGCTACGGCTATAAACGATTTTATACAGGGAATCATAATGCTTGGCGGTATCGTTGCTGTTATAGCGGCGACCCTTGCCTACAACGGCGGATTTATGTCCTCTCTTGAAAAGCTTGCGACCTCTCCCGAGGGCGGCTGGGAGTACGTGGCTATGTTCGGCCCCGACCCCGTAGCGCTTCTGGTGGTGGTTCTCCTGACCTCTCTTGGAACCTGGGGACTTCCTCAGATGATAGGAAAATTCTATTCTATCTCCAACGAGGCGGCTATAAGAAAGGGAACTCTCATTTCTACTCTGTTTGCAATTGTAGTTGCAGGCGGCTGTTACTTCCTCGGAGGATTCGGACGCTTGTTTATGACGGGAGCAGAGGTCAGCGCCAAGGGCTTTGACGCTATCGTTCCCGCAATGCTTTCAAATCTTTCGCCCTACATAATCGGCGTGGTAATAGTGCTGGTGCTTTCGGCATCTATGTCCACTCTCTCATCCCTTGTTCTTACCTCGGCGTCCACCCTTGCGCTTGACGTTTTGGTTCCCGCAAGTAAGAAGGAGTTGAGCGAGAAAAAGAAGCTGGTGCTTGTAAGAGTGCTGATAGTATTCTTTATCGCTCTTTCGGCGACTATCGCAATACTGAAGGATACCATCTGGAGCGATTTCGTATTTATCGCGCAGATGATGGGAATCTCCTGGGGCGCGCTGGCGGGCGCATTCCTCGCCCCCTTTCTTTACGGTCTGTATTGGAAGAAGACCACAAGACCTGCTGTCTGGACCTCCTTTGCCTTTGGCGTAGGACTTATGGTGGCACAGCTTGCTATCTCCCTTTCGGGTGTTAAGCTTTCGGGTGTTCTTGGATTCGTGTTTAAGAACTCGCTCTATTCGGGCGTATGCGCAATGCTCGGCGGACTTGTGATAGTTCCAGTGGTCAGTCTGCTTACGAGAAAGAGCGCTCCAGAGAAGGTAGACGAGATATTCAGCTGCTACGATACGGTCATCACCGTTCCTGCAAGCAGCTCACTTGAGGAAAAATAATTTTTTAAGGCGGTTTACATAAAATGAAAAAGCTTATGTTAGGAAATGAAGCGGTGGCAAGAGGTATGCTTGAGGCAGGCTGCAGCGTTGTATCAAGCTATCCCGGAACTCCCTCTACGGAGATAACCGAGTACGCCGCAAAGTACGATGAAATATATTGCGAATGGGCGCCCAACGAGAAGGTTGCCTGTGAGGTGGCATTCGGCGCTTCGCTTGCAGGCGCAAGAAGCGCTTGCTGTATGAAGCACGTTGGACTTAACGTGGCGGCAGACCCTCTCTTTACACTGTCCTATACCGGCGTTAACGGCGGTATGGTAGTGCTTGTGGCAGACGACCCCGGAATGCACTCCTCCCAGAACGAGCAGGATTCCAGACACTATGCAAGAGCGGCAAAGATCCCTATGCTCGAGCCCTCTGATTCGGTAGAGGCAAAGGAATTTACAAAGCTTGCCTTTGAGATGTCCGAGGAGTACGACACTCCCGTTATCGTTCGTATGTGCACGAGAATCGCTCACTCTCAGTGCGCGGTAGAGCTTTGCGACCCCAAGGCGCAGACCCTGCGCGAGTACGTAAAGGCTCCCCAGAAGTATATAATGGCTCCCGCAAACGCTATCCGTAAGCACCCTGTGGTTGAGGAAAGAACCAAGGCGCTGAAGGCTCTTGCTGAGAAGTCCGAGCTTAACCGCGTGGAGATGTCCTCTGACACAAGCGTGGGAATAATCACCTCGGGTACCTGCTATCAGTACGTTAAGGAGGTATTTGGCGACAACGTTTCTGTGCTCAAGATAGGCATGGCTTATCCTCTGCCTACTGACCTTATACTCGATTTTGCATCCAAGGTCGACAGAGTAGTGGTAATAGAGGAGCTTGATCCCTTTATAGAGGAGCATTGCAAGGCGCTTGGTCTTAAGGTTGACGGAAAGAACATTCTTCCCATCTGCGGAGAGTTCTCTCAGTCTATAATAGCAAAGGCTATGGGAGCCCCTGCTAAGGAATTTACTGCATCCGAGAATGCTATTCCCGTTCGTCCTCCCGTAATGTGCGCAGGCTGTCCTCACAGAGGTCTGTTCTACGTTCTCTCTAAGAAGAAGGTTACCGTTCTTGGAGATATAGGTTGTTATACTCTCGGCTCTGCGGCTCCCCTTAACGCTATCGACTCGGTGCTCTGCATGGGCGCGTCGGTATCGGGAACTCACGGCTTTAACAAGGCGAAGGGAAGCGAGGCAGAGAGCAAGACTGTTGCCGTTATCGGTGACTCGACCTTTATGCACTCGGGTATGACAGGACTCGCAAATATCGCATACAACGGCACCAATTCCACTGTAATCATCGTGGACAACTCCATAACGGGTATGACAGGACACCAGCAGAACCCCACCACGGGATACAACATCAAGGGTGATCCTGCTACAAAGATAGACCTCGAGGCGCTCTGCCGAGCTCTTGGAATCAACAGAGTTCGCGTGGTAGATCCTTACGATCTTAAGGCTACCGAGGCGGCAGTCACCGAGGAGCTGGCGGCTGATGAGCCCTCGGTCATAATCTCCCGCAGACCTTGCGCGCTTCTTAAATACGTTAAGGCAAAGCCTGCTCTCAAGGTAGATGCAGACAAGTGCCGCGCTTGTAAGGCTTGTATGAAGATAGGCTGTCCCGCTATTACCAAGAAGGACAAGAAGGCGTTTATCGACAGCACTCTCTGCGTAGGCTGCGGAGTATGTCAGCAGCTTTGCGCCTTTGACGCTATTGGAGGTGAACAGTAATGAGTACCACTAATATTATGATAGTAGGCGTTGGCGGACAGGGCTCGCTTTTAGCAAGTAAGCTTCTTGGAAGATTGCTTCTTAACGAGGGCTACGACGTAAAGGTATCCGAGGTTCACGGAATGAGCCAGAGAGGCGGAAGCGTCGTTACCTACGTCCGTTACGGTAAAAAGGTATATTCTCCCATAATCGACAAGGGAGAGGCAGACTTTATAGTATCCTTTGAAAAGCTTGAGGCGGCTCGCTATGCGGCGTTCCTCAAAAAGGACGGAAAGATAATAGTTAACTCCCAGGAGATCGAGCCTATGCCCGTTATTACGGGAGCGGCTGAATATCCTCACGAGGCTATCGAGAATCTGAAGCTTAAGGGAATGGATATCGATTGCATCGACGCTCTCACTCCTGCTCTTGAGGCAGGCTCCGCTAAGGCGGTAAATATCGTGCTTATGGGCAGACTTTCCAAGAGCCTTCCTATTGCAGAGGAAAAGTGGATAGAGGCGCTGAAGCAGACGGTTGCGCCCAGGTTCGTTGAAATGAATCTTAAAGCCTTCGGTCTTGGTAGAGCTTAAAATAAAAGGAGTGATAATTATGGAAAAGAGAAAGTATTATCAGCCTGAGATCGAAACTATGCCCCCTGAGGAGATCAGAAAGCTTCAGTCGGAAAAGCTTCGTAAGCAGGTAAAGCACGTTTATGCAAACGTACCCTATTACCGTGAAAAGATGGATAAGATGGGCGTTACCCCCGATGATATTCAGGGTATCGAGGATCTTCACAAGCTTCCTTTTATCGAGAAGTACGATCTTCGTGAGAGCTATCCTTACGGAATGCTTGCAGTTCCGCTGGAGGACTGCGTAAGAATCCAGTCCACCTCGGGAACCACCGGTAAGAGAGTTATCGCATACTACACTCAGAAGGATATTGACCTTTGGGAGGATTGCTGCGCAAGAGCTCTTATCGCGGTTGGTGCAGACAGAGAGGACGTAGTTCAGGTAAGCTACGGCTACGGACTTTTCACAGGAGGCGCCGGTCTTAACGGCGGCTCTCACAAGGTAGGATGCCTTACTCTTCCTCTGTCCTCGGGAAATACCGAGCGTCAGATACAGTTTATGACCGACCTTAAGGCAACCGTTCTTTGCTGTACTCCTTCCTACGCCGCGTACTTAGGAGAGAGCCTCAAGGAGCTTGGATACACCCCCGACACTATTCCGCTGAAGGCAGGAATCTTTGGCGCTGAGCCCTGGACCGCTTCTATGAGAAAGAATATCGAGGAGACCCTCGGTATCAAGGCGTACGATATTTACGGACTTACCGAGATATCGGGTCCCGGCGTTTCCTTCGAATGCTCCGAGCAGAGAGGAATGCACGTTAACGAGGACCACTTCGTTGCCGAGATCATCAACCCCGAGACCGGTGAGGTGCTTCCCGACGGTGAGAAGGGTGAGCTTGTATTCACCTGTCTTGACAAGGAGGCTTTCCCGCTTCTCCGTTACCGCACGAGAGATATCTGCGTGCTGAACAGGAAGCCCTGCTCCTGCGGAAGAACCCACGTAAGAATGTCCAAGCCCATGGGAAGAAGCGACGATATGATGATAATCAGAGGCGTAAACGTATTCCCGTCTCAGATAGAGAGCGTGCTTCTCAACGAGGGCTTCTCGCCTAACTATCAGATCAAGCTTGGCAGAGTAAACAACAACGACACCTTCGACGTATACGTTGAGCTTCCTCCCGAGCAGTTCGACGACTCGGTAAAGAATATTGCCGAGAAGGAGAAGTCGCTTAAGGATGCGCTCCGCAGTATGCTGGGTATCGGCCCTGCAGTTCACCTTGTACCCCCCAAGACCATCGCTCGAAGCGAGGGTAAGGCTGTTCGTATAATCGACGAAAGAAAGCTTCACGATTGATAAGGAGGAATAATAATGGGAATCAGACAGTTATCGGTATTCGTAGAAAATAAAAGAGGATCGCTGAGCAAGATAACCGAGCTTCTTGCGAATGCAAGCATTGACCTTCGTTCTATGTGCGTTGCAGATACCAGCGATTACGGTATCGTGAGAATCATCGCGAACGATCCCGTTCGCGCTCACCAGGTGCTATCCGAGGCAGGACAGATAGCTAATATCCGTACGGTCACCGCATTCGCAGTGCCCGACGCTCCCGGAGGACTTGCAAAGGTTCTTGCGCTTCTTGACGACAAGGGTATAAATATGGAATATATGTATGCTCTCGTTACCACCGAGAAGGATAAGGCGTACGCTGTAATGCGTACCGACGACTACGAAAGAGCAGAGGAGATACTCGCTGTAAACGGCGTAGAGCTTCTTGATGAGGCGCACATATAAACAAAGAAAAAACGCGGAAATTCCGCGTTTTTTCTTTGTTTAACCCTTGACAAACAAGGGGTTTTATGATAGAATATGACAAAATCCGATGATACCGTCAGAATTGCAAAAGACCGACGGTGGAGGAGCTTTGGAGAATCCCGATAAACGGGTGCCGAAGGTGCAAGGAGCAACGCTCCGAATCTCTCAGGCAAAAGGACAGAGCAGTGTATATTCTATGCTAAAGCTGTTATTATTTTTCAAAGCTACCGTTTCGGTAGTTTTATTTTTTTATTCGGAGGGGCTTGTATGCAGGCAATTTCAAATTTTCTTCTTCCTATCGTAGAGGCGATAAACGCCTATATGTCCAACTACGTTCTGCTTTTCCTTTTGGTGGGCGTAGGACTTTTCTACACTATAAGAACGAAATTCGTTCAGGTTCGCTGCTTTGGCGAGGGTATGAAGGCGGTTTTCGGTAATATATCCTTTAAGGGTGGAAAGAGCAAGAGCGGTCTGTCCTCCTTCCAGGCTCTGGCTACGGCTATTGCCGCCCAGGTAGGAACGGGTAATATCGTTGGTGCCTGCGGAGCAATTCTCGTTGGTGGTCCCGGTGCAATATTCTGGATGTGGATAATCGCATTCTTCGGTATGGCTACTATCTACGCCGAGGCTGTTCTCGCTCAGCAGACTAAGGTAGTCGATGCTAACGGAAACGTACAGGGTGGTCCTGTTTACTACATAAGACGTGCGTTCAGCGGTAAGTTTGGAAAGTTCCTCGCAGGCTTCTTTGCGGTAGCTATAATTCTTGCTCTCGGTTGCATGGGCGCGATGGTTCAGTCCAACTCCATTTCCTCTGCGATCAATACTGCCAGCGGTGGATTTATTCCTCTTTGGGCGGTAGGTGTCGCTCTTGCTCTGATCTGCGCATTTATCTTTATCGGTGGAATAAAGCGTATCGCATCAGTAGCAGAAAAGATAGTTCCCCTTATGGCTGTGGTTTACCTTGTCGTAGGCTTTGTTATACTTGGTATAAATATCACTAAGATCCCCGAGACCTTTGCTATCATATTCAGATCTGCATTTAATCCCGGCGCTATCATCGGCGGTGGTCTTGGATATGCTCTTACCCGCGCTATCAGCGAGGGTGCAAAGAGAGGACTTTTCTCCAACGAGGCAGGTATGGGTTCTACCCCTCACGCTCACGCGCAGGCTGACGTAAAGACTCCTCACCAGCAGGGCGTTGTTGCTATGATAGGTGTGTTTATAGACACCTTTGTGGTTCTTACTATGACCGCTCTCGTTGTTATTTCCACTCTTTATACGGGGGACGGCGCATTGGCGCAGCTTGAGATCGTAAACAAGGAAACTGCAGGAGCTATCGGACTTTACAACACAAATCTTATGCAGACAGCTGTGGGAACCGCGTTTGGTAATATGACCCTTGGAAATCTCATTATCGCCGTTTGCCTGACCTTCTTCGCATTTACCACTATTATCGGCTGGAACTTCTTCGGTAAGCAGAACGTTCAGTATCTGCTTGGTAAGAAGGCGGTGCTCGTATATTCCGTGCTTGCGCTTGGATTTATATTCCTCGGCTCCTGCCTTGAGAATTCCCTCGTTTGGGAGCTTACCGATATGTTCAACAACCTTATGGTAATCCCCAACGTCCTGGCGCTCTTTGCGCTGTCGGCTATGGTAGTCGGCGCTCTTAAGGACAGAGCGAAGAAAAAGTAAATAAAAAAATAAAACCGCTTTCGCGGTTTTATTTTTTTCTCATATTCGCTATTTTGTCGGGGTTAGGTGTGACGTACGCCGTCCAGTTGGTGTGGTATATCACAAAGCCTGGCTTTGCGCCTGCCACGCGCTTGACGTGCTTGGCAAGGGTATAGTCAACTGCGATATTGTCGCCCTCTGCCGTAGAATAATGCGCGGCTATCTCTGCGGCGCTTGTAAAGTCGAGGTCGGTGGGCTCACGTCCCTCGGTAACAAGCACGACGTGGGAGCCTGCCGACTGCTTGGCGTGGAACCAATAGTCGTGCTTCTCGGCAAGGCGGTGGGTAATATATTCGTTTTGCAGGTTGTTCTTTCCGCAAAGCACTCTCATTCCGTCGGGAGTCTCAAACTGCATTACGGTGGGAGCCTTCTGCTTGTGAGATGCGGTGTACGACTTCATTTTTGAGGCGTAGCCCGAGCGATAGAGCTCGTCGCGTATCTCGATAAGGTCTGCGGGAGACTCTGCCTTGGTGAGCGACTCAAAGACGGTGTAGATATATTCAAGCTCACGCTCGCCTATCTCTATCTGCTTTGCCAGCTCCACCTTAGCGGTCTTGCTTTTGGCGTATTTCTTGTAATATCTCTGGGCGTTAGCGGCGGGGGTCAGACGGGAATCAAGCTCTATCCTTATAGTAGGGATATTGCCCTCCTCGTCCATCTCCTCGTAGTCCTCAAGCTCGGCAAACGCCGTTTTCTTGGGGAGGCGGTAGATATTAGCGGTGATAAGATCTCCAAATTTACGGAAGCTCTCACCCTTCTCGCACTCCTTAAGCTCTGATTGTTGAAGCTCCAGCTTTTTCTTGAGCCTTTGCTCAGCGTTGGTCAAAAGACGGAGTATATCCGATGCGCGCTGATGCACTCTCTGACGGTTGTCGCGGGAGGCAAAATAAAGGTCAAGAAGCTCGCCTGCGCTTGCGATATCGCGTCGCTCAAGTCCCTCGTATTGATTAAGGGGAATGAAGGAATATTCAACGCTGTTCTCGCCGTCAAGCACAAGACAGGGAGAGAAGCTCTCGGTCCTGATAGCCTCGGTGACGGTAGAAAGCTTTTCGTAAATGTCCTCTGCGAAGCAGTATTCTACGGGGGTGTCGGTGTGACCCGTAGCGCTAAAGACTATCTCTCGGGCGACAACGGGGGACATTCCCATAAAGGTCGAAACCAAGAATTTGTCGCAGGCACGCTCACGGGGAGCGGCAGCGAACAGAGCTTCAAACTGCTCCTTGGTAACGCTTAGGGGGTCGATCTTGTCGCCTGCTGAGGGCAGGGCATAGGTGACGCCCGGAATAAGCTGTCGCACGCTGTCAAAGGAGAAGTCGGTGGTGCGAAGAGCGGTTATTATCTTTTTGTTGCCATCGGCAAAGATAAGATTGCTGTATTTGCCCATAAGCTCGGCAATGAGATATCTGCGGCACTCAAATCCCATTTCGTCACGGGTATCGAAGCCCAAGAAGGCTACGCGGTCGAAGGGCGCCTGGCTTATCTCGGTGAGCTTTGCTCCCTGAAGATATTTTCTAAGGAGCATACAAAACATAGGGGGATTCTGGGGATTTTCCTTTGAAATAGAGGTGAAGCCTATGCGCGGATTACTGGAGCCCGCGTTTATAAGCAGACGCTTTCCTCCTTCAAAGCTTCTCATCTGAAGCAGGATCTCGTCCCTTTCGGGCTGATATACCTTTTCTATTCTCGCGCCGAGGGCGGTCTTGCGAAGCTCGGAGAGCGTGCAAGCAAGCATTCCTGCATCAAAAGCCATTTCTCGTTCCTTACGTTCAGTTAAACATTGCCTGATCTACTTCCGCAAGAGAGGGGAAGGTCAGGTCGGGCTTATCCTTCTCAAGAGCTGCATCAACGTCTGCCTGCTGGGTCTCGCCCGAAAGCACGAGAACAGAGGTAACGCCGAAGTTCTTTCCAAGAGCGATGTCGGTGTAAAGACGGTCGCCGAAAATGCACATCTCGTCATTGGAGCAGCCTGTGTATTCGCCTATCATCTCGATAGTTTCCTTGTAGGGCTTACCGAAGTATGTAGGAGTTTTGCCTGTGGAGGCGGTCACGAGAGCCGCGATAGCGCCGCTGTCGGGAATAAAGCCGTCCTCGGTGGGGCAGTTGAAATCGGGGTGGGTGGAGAGGTATTCCGCGCCTCCTCTGATAAGACGGCAGGCGATGTTCAGCTTCTCGTAGGTAAGGGAGGTGTCGAAGCCTGTGATAACGATATCAGCCTCTCTGGGATCCTCAACTACGCCGTTGAGCACGTTGATGCCCTTAGCCTTGTACTCCTCGATAAGCTCGTCGGTTGCTACCATGTATACCGACTTGCCGCTTCTGTATCTCTTAAGGAACTCAAAGGTAACGTCGCCCGAGGTCATGATCTCGTCCTCGGTGGGCTCGTAGCCAAGACGTGTGAGCTTCTTGAGATAGAAGGGAGAGGTGTGGGACGCGTTATTGGTGAAGAAAAGAACTCTCTTGCCGTTAGCGCGAAGATTCTTTATGAATTTGATAGCAAACTCGAAGGGGATACCGCCAAGATAGATGGTTCCGTCCATATCGAATATAAAGAGCTTTTTGCTGTTCAGAATTTCTGCATTCATTGTATTTTTTTACTCCTTCTAAATATTTATTATTAATATTATAGCACACGGTTGATTTTTTTTCAACAGTATGCTATAATAATTTTGGTATGAGTTCAATATTTTGCTATGGAGGAGAATATGAGAACGGTTATAGGA
Source organism: Eubacteriales bacterium (assembly GCA_045632105.1). Classification (GTDB taxonomy): domain Bacteria; phylum Bacillota; class Clostridia; order Oscillospirales; family CAG-272; genus HGM12713. The sequence continues at coordinate 29,340 of JAZQVZ010000099.1, forward strand.
ATAGACATCGGGGGAAGCACTACTAAGATAGTGGGACTTCGTACCGAGAACGGTAAGAGCCAGCTTATCGAGCCTATATTCGTCAGAGCTACCGACGCTATTACGTCGGTTTACGGCGCCTTTGGTAAGTTTACTATGGAAAACGGCATCGGGCTTGGCGAGATAGACAGAGTGCTTATGACAGGCGTGGGTTCTTCCTTTATAAACAAGCCCTTGTACTCGCTTGAGTGCGAGAAGGTCTCGGAGTTCCGCTGCGTAGGTAACGGAGGACTTTATCTTTCGGGTCTTGACGAGGCTATCGTGGTAAGCATGGGTACGGGTACGGCTATTATGTACGCCAAGCGTGACGGTGACAAGACCGTTACCGAATATCTCGGAGGTACGGGAGTTGGCGGAGGAACGCTGATAGGACTTTCGAGAAAGATGGTGGGTGTTGATACCATCGAGCATTTCGAGCAGCTCTGCTCGGGTGGAGATCTGTCCAACATTGACCTTCGCATCAAGGATATGTCAAGCGACCACACCTTCCAGATAAACGACGAGATAACGGCGTCGAACTTTGGAAAGCTTTCCGACCTTGCGACACCCAGTGACGTTGCTCTCGGTATTGCCAATATGGTAGGAGAAACGATCGCAATGCTTGCAGTATTTGCCGCAAGAAATTACAATATCAAAAACGTAGTGCTCACGGGTAACCTTACAGCAATAAAGGCCGTGACCGACGTATTTGAGGGCCTGGAGCCCATCTTTGGAGTTAAGTTTATAATTCCCGAGCAATCGCAGTTTGCTACCGTTATAGGAGCAGCCCTTTGCGACGGAGATGATAATTTATAAAAATCATAAAAGGAGAACTAAAATGATAGAATTTGCATGTAGCTGTGATATGAAAAAGCACAGAGCGCCTCTTGAGGGCTTTGAGATTTCCTCCGGCGCACTCAACAAGATCCCCGAAATACTTAAGGACTACAACAAGATCTACGTAGTAGCAGACGAGAATACCTACAAGGCTGCAGGCGCGAAGGTCGAGGAGATACTTAAGGCAGCGGGTAAATACTTCCGCACTCTCGTTCTTGAGGGTGAGGTTATTCTTCCCAATCCCGACACTCTCGGTAAGATAATCCTTAACGCTAACGATCCCACGGCAAAGTCGAATATCTTTGAGTATTCCCCCATGCCCGACTTCATTCTTGCAGTTGGCTCGGGTACCGTGAACGACTCCTGCCGTCTTGCTTCCTACAGACTCAGACTTCCTTACGGTATAGTTGCAACCGCTCCCTCTATGGACGGCTACGCTTCCGCAGGAACACCCTTCCTCTTTAACGGCTCCAAGGCTACCGTTCAGGGAACTACTCCCAAGTACATAATCGGTGACCTTGACGTGCTCAAGGACGCTCCCTACAATATGATGCTTGCAGGTATCGGCGATATGTTCGGTAAGTACACCGGTATGCTCGACTGGGAGCTTGCAAGAGATTACAGCGGCGAGTACTTCTGCGAGAAGATCGGTAAGGACGTTATCGACGCTACCAACAAGTGCCTTGAGAACGGCTACAAGCTCGAGAGCCGCGACAAGGATTGCATCAAGGCTATAATGGAGGGCTTCCTCGTTACCGGTCTTGGAATGGCTTACACCGGAAACTCCCGTCCCGCATCGGGCTCTGAGCATATCGTAGCGCACGCGTGGGAGCTCCACGACGTTGAGCACGGCAACCGCCCCAACCTCCACGGACTTGAGGTTTGCGAGGGTACCAGACTTATCGCTATTATGTACAAGATGCTTTACGAGGAGACCAACGACGCTCACCTCAAGGAGCTTATCGAAAAGTATATGCCTTACTTTGACGCTGTTGAGGAGTTCTGCGTAAAGATGCAGGTTCCCCCCACGGTTACCGACAGACAGATCATCGTTGACGGTATCAAGAGAGCGCTCATTATGCGTGACAGATACACCATTCTCTTCTACCTCCGCGATATGGGCAAGTTTGAAGAGTACGCTGAAAGAGCAGCAGACAAGCTGGTTGAGCTTTACAAGTAAAATAAAAAAGTCGCAAGCAATGCTTGCG
>JAZQVZ010000100.1:0-12803 GCA_045632105.1 Eubacteriales bacterium
ACGTAATTGCGCTGTCGCCCGAAAATATAACCGTACATACCTTCTGTGTAAAGAAATCGGCAGAGCTCCTCCGCCAGAATTCGCAGATATATTCTGCGAGGGGCGGCGACGTAGGAAAGTGCGTCGATTACTCGCAGATAAAGACCCAGCAGGCGGGATACGTTCCGTACTATATGTACAGACAGACGAACACCGTAGGCAACTACGAAAACGTGGGCTTCACAAAGCCCGGTCACGAGGGACTTTACAACATCTATATGATGGAGGAGGTACACTCCATATTTGCCGCAGGCGCAGGCGCGGTCGGTAAATTGGTTGACAACACGGGAAATTGCTGTAATAAACGTGAGATAGAACGTCTATTTCACCAGAAATATCCATACGAATATTTAGTAGAGGACAGAAGAGCGGCGTTTGCCGAAGCGGCAGAGCGATTCTATAACGAGCACGGAATGCTTTGATGCTTTTGCTTGGGTGCGCCAAACGTCCGAAGTGGAGGATTTTATGGCAACAAACGAAAAGCAGATAAGCAGCGCAGAGTGGATAAAAGAGTGTGAGAAACGCTTTTCCGAAAGGTTTAACGATATAGCAGCGGATATATGCAGCCGTGGGCTTCGCATAGTCCGTCTGTTTGGTCCTACCTGTTCGGGTAAGACTACGTCAGCAGAGATATTGATATCACTGTTTGAAGGCTTTGGTAAGCGAGCGCACGTTATATCCATCGACGATTTCTTTTACGACAAGGAAATATTGCTTCAGAAAACTCGAGAGAAGGGCCTTGAGGGGCTTGATTACGACTCCCCCGATACCATAGACCTTGACGCACTGAAGGATTTTGCAAGAGAGATATTCGAGGAGGATGAGGTTCACTGTCCTATATTCGATTTTCTTACGGGAAAGAGAGAGGGATATAGAGCTATCTCGATAGATGACGACGATATTTTCATCTTTGAGGGCATACAGGCAAACTATCCCGAGGTGATACCTATGCTCTCCGAGCACGGCTCTGCGAGTATATATATCGTTCCCGCAAGTAACGTTGAGGCAGGCGGAGAGGTCTTTGTTCCTAATGAGCTTAGACTTATGCGCAGACTTGTCCGTGACTATCATTTCCGCGGAAGCGGACCCGAGTTTACGCTTATGCTCTGGGATAGCGTGAGAGATAACGAGGAGAAGCATATATTCCCATATATCGGGGGCACCGATTATACGGTGGATTCGTCTATGGAATACGAGATAGGTGTGCTTAAGCCCTATCTTATGGATATAATTGAAAAAATGGACGAAAACGATGAGCATTATCCCATGGCTAAGGAGATAATTCGAAAGATAAGTCGAGTTGAGGAGATATCAAGCGAGCTTATCCTGCCCGGAATGCTTTATTGTGAATTCGTCTGATAACTAAACGCCCTTGTTCGGTATATCGAATTTGGTTTTGGAATAAACTATAAAACGAAATTCGTATATTGAACGGTGGTGCGACTTTGAAAATGAAAAATAGGGAGGAGAGCGGAGCCAAGGGCTTTATGTCGGGCGTTTTGGTGCTTTCGCTCTCCACACTTATAGTTAAGGTAATCGGTCTTGCCTTTAAGATTCCCATGCTCTCCATTCTTGGTACGGAGGGAATGGGATATTTCAATTCTGCTTACGAGATATACGCGCTTTTGTGCATTATTTCTACGGCAGGTCTGCCCGTGGCGCTGTCTATAATGATATCGTCGGCAAGAGCAAAGGGATGCAGCGGAGAGGTCATAAGAATATATCGGACTGCGAGAGGGATCTTTCTTGTTCTCGGCGTTGGCGGTAGCCTTTTTATGCTATTTTTTGCCGAATATCTTGCCGCGGTCATAGGCAACCCTAACGCCTGTGAGTCTATTCTCGCAATTGCCCCCGCACTTGCATTTATATGTCTTGCAAGCGCCCTCAGAGGCTACTGTCAGGGCTTTGAAAATATGATGCCGACGGCGGTATCTCAGCTTATTGAGGCGCTCTCAAAGCTCGGTCTTGGAGTTTTATTTGCTTCGATTGCCTTGAAGCGAGGATATGGAATAGCCCGAGTGTCGGCGTTTGCGGTGCTTGGTATTACTATTGGTACACTGTTGTCCTTTGTATATCTGGCTTTTGCTAAGCGAAGCGCAAGACACAGGATAGACGACGGGCTTGTCGGGGGCAGACGGGGAGTGGGACGCGAGCTTATCGGCATAGCTCTGCCTATAACTCTCGGCTCGGCTGTGCTTGGGCTTACAAGAATAATAGATATGCTGCTTATTATGCGCAGACTTCAGGATACGGGTATGACGGTGGCAAAATCCAACGAGATATACGGTGCTTACACCACGCTTGCGCTTCCTGTGTTCAGCCTTGTTCCTGCGCTTATTACACCGGTAGCTATGGCACTGATACCTCAGCTGTCATCATACACCTCACGGGGTGACGCTCTTGGCGAGAGGCACGTAGTTGAAAACGCTATGAGGCTGACGACTATATTCGCAATTCCGGCATCGCTTGGCTTATCTGCCTTTTCGAAGCCTATACTTGAGCTACTTTTTTCGGGACAGAGCGAGGCAATAAGCATATCGGCGCCGATGCTTTCGGTGCTTGGAATATCGGTGGTGTTTTCCTGCTTGATCACGACTACCAACGCTATATTGCAGTCATACAGGAGAGTGTATCTACCCATAATATCCATGGCGACAGGCGTGGGAGTGAAGCTTTTGATATCCTACTGGCTTATAGGAAACCCACAAATAGGTGCTATCGGCGCCCCCGTGGGAAGTTTTGCCTGTAACCTTACGGTGACTCTTATAAATCTTTGGTTTATGGCGCGTTATTTGGGCCTGACGCTGAGCGTAAAGAGAGTTTTGGCGATGCCTTTAACGGTATCCGCTCTTTCGGTAGGCCTTGCTCTTGCGGTGTATATATGGCTTGGCACAGGGGTATCTGCATTTGCCTTGGCTGCGCTGTCGGCGGTGGTTGGCTACGTGTTGTTTTCGGGGCTTATGAAAAATATTACTGCCGAGGATATAGGCTTGTTGCCATTTGGAGATAAAATATTGAAATTTAAGAATAAATATCATAGCAACGGAGGTTAAAAATGACTGTTGTTGAAAAGAAAAAGATGCTTCTTGAAAAGGAATGCTACGGATTTGAGGATCTTATTACGCTGGTTGAGGTGCTTCGCTCTGAGGAGGGCTGTCCTTGGGATCGCGAGCAGGATCACAAGAGTATCCGAAAGGACCTTATTGAGGAGACCTATGAGGTAATTGAGGCGATAGATACCGACGATCCCGTTTTGCTTCGCGAGGAGCTTGGCGATCTTCTGCTTCAGGTAGTGTTCCACGCCCAGATAGAGCGTGAAAAGAAGGTCTTTGATATGGACGGAGTGGCTAACGATATCTGCGCCAAGCTCATACACAGACATCCTCACGTTTTTGGCGACGTACAGGCGGACACCTCCGAAAAGGTGCTGTCCAACTGGGAGAAGATAAAGAGCGAGGAAAAGGAGCGAAAGACTGTTACTGATAAGCTTCGCGCTATTCCTCCCATGCTTCCTGCGCTGATGCGGGCAGAGAAGGTGGGCAAGAAGGCAAGCTGCTTTGATTTTCCCGATGCAGACTCTGTAATGCTCAAGGTCAAGGAGGAGCTCTGTGAGCTTGAGGAAGCAGTTGCAAGTGACGTTAAGCAGGACATCGAGGAGGAGATGGGCGACCTTCTTCTGACGGTCACGTCGCTCTGCAGAAAGCTTAAAATAGAGCCCGAGGTGGCGCTTAATAAGGCTACTGATAAGTTTATAGACAGGTTCGAGATGATAGAGAAAGAGGTCATTTCCGAGGGACTTGATATAAATCAGTTAAAAATGCAGGAATTGGATGCTATTTGGGACAGAAATAAGCAAAAAACTATCAAAAAATGATAAAATTTAATAAAAAAAGTTAAAAAAACTATTGAATTTGTTTAAAAAGTGTGGTATACTTATTTCGTAAATAAGGGCTCTGCCCAAAATTAAGATTAAGGAAGGTATATTTCTATGAACAAGACACAGCTTATCGACGTAGTAGCTACTAAGACCGGAATGAAGAAGGCTCAGGCAGAGGCTGCAGTTAACGCAGTAAATGAGGCTATCGTTGAGGCTCTCGTAGCAGGCGATAAGGTACAGCTCATCGGCTTCGGTACTTACGAGGTTAAGGAGAGAGCAGCAAGAGACGGTCGCAACCCCAAGACCGGCGAGATCATTAAGATCGCAGCATCCAAGGCTCCCACATTCACCGCTGGTAAGGCTCTTAAGGACGCTGTTAACAAGTAATCTGTTGATAGAGAATGGGCGAGAAAATCGCCCATTCTTTTTTGGAGGAAAAATGAGAATAGACAAGTATCTTAAGGTTTCCAGAATAATCAAAAGACGCACCGTTGCTAACGAGGCTTGTGATACAGAGCACGTTTCCGTGAACGGACGACGCGTGAAGGCATCCTACGACGTAAAGGTTGGTGACGTTCTTGAGATAACCTTCGGTCAGCGTACCTTGAAGATCAGGGTTCTTGAGGTGAAGGACAGCGTGGCAAAGGCAGACGCCGCCGCAATGTACGAGGTAATTGAAGAATAAGAGAGAAGATCTCCGCATAAGATTCATTTGACATAATGAATTTGCGGAGGTTTTTTGTTTATGAATACTATTGAGAGCAAAAGCGAAATATCCCTAAGAGAGCGACGGGATATGAGCGTCAGCGGAGTTGAGGAGGTGGTCGAGTTTGACGAGGAACGGGTCAGGCTCAGAAGCGCTTGCGGAGAGCTGTTTATTGAGGGCAGTGGCATAAAGATAGGCACTCTTGATACCGACAAGGGAATCGTGACTCTGTGTGGAAAAATAAACGGAGTCTATTATACCGCTGATCCCGATAAGGACAAGAAGGGATTTTTCGGCAGACTTATGAGGTGACCTTGTGGAAATATCGCCGATCATGATGACGATGCTCCTGTTTTATTCCTTTTTGTTTGGGATATTTATGGGGGCGTTTTATGATACAACCAGAGTTGTAAGGGTGTTTTTTGGCGCAAGATACGGAGGTATAGGAGCCGAGAAAATATCGTCGTGGAGACTACCGCTTTCTGGCAAAAAAGTACCATTTAGTTCAAAGGGCAGAGCGGTGAGCTGGGTCGTTATATTTTTAGGTGACGTGCTCTGCTTTTTGCTTTGCGGAATAGGTGTCGTGGTGCTTAATTACAGCTATAATTACGGTGAGTTTAGAGCTTTTACGGTAATGGGGGCAATGATAGGTTTTTTGCTTTACAGATGCTCACTTGGGCGCCTTACTATAATGTTTCTCGAGCCTATTGCGATGATGTTAAACTTTGTATTTTTCGCAATTTTCGACTTTTTTGTGTATCCTTTCTATATTATAGGAAAAAAAGTTATAGAATTTCTTCAAAAAAGGCTTTTTTTGTGTACTTTTACCCTTGAAAAGAAAAAAGAAAGGGTGTATAATATAAGGGAAGAAGTCTATCTTTTGGAAATGTCAAAAAATGGATTTTTGAGTTGATCTTCATCGAAAAAGAGGAGGTTTAAGCGGAGATGTCAAAAAACAGATATTTTGAAAACCGCAAAAGCAGATTATATACGGCGGTGGCCGTCTTTCTGGCACTCCTTTTTGTGTTTTCGATAACCTACTTTTTGTGGAGCCTTATGCAATATAACGAGGCAATGGAAAAAAAGGTGGAGAAGGAAGAATATGTGCTGGAGCTTAAGGACGATATACAGCGACTTAGGTATATGGTGGACGCGCCTCTTGACGATGAGTTCAAGATCCGAGTTGCCCGTGAGAAGCTCGGTATGTGTTTTCCCGATGAGATAATCTTCTACGGCGAATATAAGTGATCCTACTGAATTTTGGTTAAAAATCAAGGAAGGAGTTTAGACTTTATGGAACGCAAAAACGACATGGCACCCTATTTGTTTCATCAAGGCACCAACTATTACGCTTATGAATATCTGGGTGTTCACAAAACCGACGAGGGATTCGTATTTCGAGTCTGGGCTCCAAACGCTGATGCGATCATGCTTGTCGGTGACTTTAACGGCTGGTCTGACAGTCTTCCTCTTGAGCGTATAAACGACGGAGGCATCTGGGCTGTTGAGGTAAAGGACGGTTCGGTTAAGCTTGGAGATAAATATAAATATAAAATATACGGCTGCGGTCAGATGCACTACAAGGCTGACCCCTATGCGAGAAGGGCGGAGCTTCCTCCCGAAACGGCGTCGGTGGTCGAGTGCGAATCCGATTATAAGTGGCGTGACGGCGGTTGGCTTGAGTACAGAAAAAAACACGCTGTGCAGTTCTACAAGGAGCCGATGAACATATACGAGCTTCATCTCGGATCGTGGAAGCGTCACGAGGACGGCACACCGTATAGCTACTTGGAGCTTGCTCGCGAGCTTTCAACCTACGTCAAGCAGATGGGATATACCCACATTGAGATAATGCCTGTAACCGAGCATCCCTTCGATGGCTCCTGGGGCTATCAGGTCGGCTCGTATTTCGCACCTACCGCGAGATACGGTACACCTGATGAGTTCCGCTGCTTCGTTGACACTATGCACGAGGCGGGAATCGGAGTTATTCTCGACTGGGTACCCGCTCACTTCCCGAAGGACAGGTTCGGTCTTTACGAATTCGACGGCAAGCCCCTTTACGAATATCAGGGCTGGGACCGTATAGAGCACGAGGGCTGGGGCACACGCCGATTCGACGTGGGCAGAGAAGAGGTGCAGAGCTTCCTCGTATCCTGCGCTACCTACTGGCTCAGTGAATTTCATATAGATGCTCTTCGCGTTGACGCGGTGGCGTCTATGATATATCTTGATTACGATAAGCGGCCCGGAGAATGGGTGCCTAACCCAGACGGAAGCAACCGTTGCTATGAGGCGATCTCATTCTTCAGAAAGCTTAATTCGCATATCAAGGGCGCTTTCCCCGACGTGCTTATGATAGCCGAGGAATCTACGGCTTGGGGAAACGTTACGACCTTTGATAACGGCGGCTTGGGATTTGATATGAAGTGGAATATGGGTTGGATGAACGACACCCTTTCCTACGCAGAGCTTGATCCCGTGTACCGCAAATATCATCACGATAAGGTCACGTTCTCACTGACCTACGCGTTTGGTGAGAAATACGCGTTGCCCATATCTCACGACGAGGTTGTTCACGGAAAGAAATCCTTCCTTGACAAGATGTCGGGCGACTATTGGCAGAAATTCGCGGGGGCGAGAGCCTTCTACGGATATATGATGACCCATCCCGGTAAAAAGCTCTTCTTTATGGGCTCTGAGATCGGTCAATTCCGTGAGTGGGATTACGAGGGCGAGATAGAATGGTTCTTGCTTGGTTATGAAACTCACGAAAAGTTCCAGCGATATGTTGCGGAGCTTAATCACCTGTATCTTGAATCTCCCGAGCTTTGGCAAAAGGATGATTCCTGGGAGGGCTTCTCCTGGATAGATGCAGACAATAAGGATCAGAGCATTGTGTCTTACAGGCGAGTTGCTGATGACGGACAGGAGCTTCTGGTGCTTATAAACTTTACTCCCGTGGCTTACGAGGACTTTGCGGTCGGGGTAGCCAATGGAGGAAAGTACGTCGAGCTGCTTAACTCTGACGATGAGCGCTTTGGTGGAAGCGGAGTAGTCAACAAGGGTGAGCTTAAGACACAAAAGCTTTGGGCGCACGGCTTTGAGGATTCCTTGAAGCTCAGAGTTCCGCCTTTGGCTATAACCATTCTCAAACAAAAGGCGACCAAGAAAAAGAGCAGTAAGAAAAACCGCAACAACAAGTAATTGACAAAAAGATAAAAATACGGATAACGTATGAGTTAACGGAGGAACATAAATGTATAAGAAGAAAGAATGTGTTGCAATGCTCCTGGCAGGAGGTCAGGGAAGCCGTCTTTACGCACTTACCGAAAAGACAGCAAAGCCTGCCGTATCCTTTGGCGGAAAGTACCGCATAATCGATTTTCCCCTTTCTAACTGTATCAATTCGGGTGTTGATACCGTCGGTGTTTTGACTCAGTATCAGCCTCTCGTGCTTAACGACTATATCGGCAACGGACTTCCTTGGGACCTTGACCGCGCGATCGGCGGTGTTAAGATCCTTCCCCCTTATCAGGGTAAGAACGGCGCTGACTGGTATAAGGGCACTGCAAACGCTATCTACCAAAATATGCAGTTCATCGACCTGTACTCTCCCGATTACGTTCTGATACTTTCGGGCGACCACATCTACAAGATGAACTACGACAAGATGCTCAAGTATCACAAGAAGATGAATGCTGACTGCACTATCGCCGTAATCGACGTTCCGATAGAGGAAGCAAGCAGATTCGGTATAATGAGCGTTGACGCTGACAATAAGATATTCAAGTTCGAGGAGAAGCCCAAGAACCCCGACTCCACCAAGGCGTCCATGGGTATATACATATTCTCCAAGGAATGTCTCTTCAAGTATCTTAACGAGGATGCTGCAAACCCCAATAGCTCTAACGACTTTGGTAAGAACATCATTCCCGCAATGCTTGCAAACGGCGAGAAGATGTACGCGTACTCCTTTAGCGGATATTGGAAGGACGTTGGAACCATTGCTTCTCTCTGGGAGGCAAATATGGACCTTCTTGGTGCAGATCCCGCGCTTAACATCAAGGACGAGAGCTGGAGAATCTTCTCCCGTCACGATGCTCACGCTCCCCAGTACGTAGGCGCAGACGCTGTTATTGAAAACAGCAGCGTTACCGAGGGATGCGAGATCTACGGAACAGTTCGCAACTCGGTTCTCGGCGCAGGCGTTAAGGTAATGGCAGGCGCTGTGGTTGAGGATGCGGTCATTATGGATAATTGCGTTATCGGCGAGGGCTCGAAGGTAGTTTACTCTATCCTTGATTCGGGCGTTAAGATCGGTAAGAACGCAAGCGTCGGTAAGGCGCGCAGCGAGGCAAAGGGAATTACGGTCATTGGAGCAGATATTCAGGTGGCTGACGATTTTGTTCTCGCAGACGACAAAATGATCTATAACAGTTCTGATCTTGTAAAGGAGGCGTAAGATAATGGCAGTAGCAGGATTGATCTTTTCTAATATTCACAATGCAGAAATCCCTGAGCTTACAAGCGTACGTACAATGGCGTCGGTTCCTTTTGGATGCCGTTACCGCCTCATAGACTTCCCACTTTCCAACATGGTAAACTCGGGAATCACCAAGATAGGCGTTATAGCTCACAATAACTATCAGTCGCTTATGGACCACATCGGCACAGGTAAGGACTGGGATCTTGCAAGACGCTCGGGCGGTATCAAGATTCTTCCTCCCTTCATTACCTCTTACGACAGCGGTAATAACAGGCTGTACAGAAACAGACTTGAGGCTCTTATGGGAGTTTCTCACTTCATTTCCAAGTGCACCGAGGAATATATGGTCCTTTCGGACTGTGATTTCATTTGCAACATCGACCTTGATGAGGTTCTTGAGGACCATATCGCAAAGAATGCTGATATGACAATCGTTACCAGAACCCTTAAGGCTAAGGAGGCAAAGCCTACCGAGGGTGTTGTTAAGCTCGTGGTTGACGGTGATGGCTGGGCAACCGATATTGAAACTTATAGAGGTGACGCCGAGCAGAAGGATATCAGCACCAATATTATGGTTGCTAACAGAATCTTCCTTCTCGGACTTATCAACGATGCAATTTCTCACAGCTACAAGCAGTTCTATCAGGAGGCTATTCTCAGCAGACTTAATGCTTCCAGAATCAATTGCTTCCGCTACGAGGGAATCTATCTGCAGATAAGCTCTCTTGAGAGCTACTTTGCAAGCTCTATGCAGCTTCTTAATCCCGAGGTTCGTCAGGGACTCTTCAATGCTGACAACAGAGCAATATACACCAAGCTCCGTAACTCGGCTCCTACCGTATATGCCGAGGGCTCCAAGGTTACCAACTCCTATGTTGCTGACGGCTGCGTTATAGAGGGAACCGTAGAGAACACCATTATCTTCAGAGGAGTTCACATTGGAAAGGGAACTGTGGTTAAGAATTCCATTCTTCTTCAGGACACCTTTACCGGCACTAACGTATCGCTCAACTGTGTAATAACCGATAAGAATGCAGTTATCCGTAACAACCGCGTTCTTTCGGGCCACGAGAGCATGCCCTTCTTCATTTCCAAGGGCGCAATGGTCTAAGACTTTGCAAAAAGGAAGGAAAACAAAATGAAAAAATTATTATTTGTGGGATCTGAAGTAATGCCCTTTGCCGCAACAGGCGGACTTGGTGACGTTCTCGGTTCGCTTCCTGCTGAAATAATCAAGGCAGGTAAGGGCGAGGTTGACGTTAGAGTGGTAATGCCTCTTTACGGTGCAGTATCGCACGAGTGGAGATCTCAGATGACCAAGGTATACGAGGGTTATATCGGTCTTTCCTGGAGAAGCCTCTACTGCGGTATATACAGCCTTGTAAAAGAGGGAGTTACTTATTACTTCATTGATAACGAATTTTACTTTAACAGAGGAGCTCTTTACGGCTATGGCGACGAGGGAGAGCGTTACGCGTTCTTCTGCAAGGCTGCTGCCGAGCTTCCCAGACTTGTTGGATACTATCCCGACATCATCCACGCTCACGACTGGTCCAGCGCCCTGGTTCCCGTGTACATCAACAAGAAGTACCGCAACCTTGACGGATACAGAGACGTAAAGCTCGTGTTCACTATCCATAACATCGAATATCAGGGCAAGTACGACTTCGGTATACTTGGCGATATATTCGAGCTGGGATACGGTGACATCAGCACAGTAGAGTACGATGGATGCATAAACCTTATGAAGGCGGCTATCGTATCCTGCGACAAGATAACCACTGTCAGCCAGAGATATGCTGAGGAGATCTGCTCTCCCGAGTATGCTCACGGACTTGACAGAATTCTTCGTTCCTCTACAGCCAAGCTTTCGGGTATCCTTAACGGAATCGATTATAATTATTATAATCCCGAGAACGATAAGGCTATCGCAGTAAATTACAGCGGCACCGAGCTTGATAAGAAGTACGAGAACAAGAAGGCTCTCCAGAGAGAGCTTGGTCTTCCCGAAAGAGTTGACGTTCCGATCATATCTATCATCACCCGTCTTGCTTCCCACAAGGGACTTGACCTTATTACCCCGATGATCTACAATCTCGTAGGCTCTGAGGACGTACAGCTTGTCGTTCTCGGTAAGGGTGAGGTAGAATACGAGAACTTCTTCCGCGGACTTGAGGGCGCGTATAACGATAAGGTAAGAGCCCTCATCACCTACGACAGAGATCTTTCGAAGCGTATCTACGCGGCGAGTGATATATTCCTTATGCCCTCCAAGAGTGAGCCCTGCGGACTTTCGCAGATGATAGCATCCAGATACGGAGCTATCCCTGTAGTTCGTGAAACAGGCGGACTTTACGATTCTATCAAGGGCTATTGGGATAATAACGGCGAGATAATGGGCAATGGCTTCACCTTTGCAAATTACAGCTCCTACGAGCTTGAGGAGCGCACCAGCGCGGCTATCGGACTGTGGCGCGACGAGGCTCTTCGCCGTAAGTTCACCGAAAAGATAATGAACGTGGATTTCTCCTGGAAGAATTCCGCTGAAAAGTACCTTGATCTTTACGCTCCTCTTTGGAACGACTAAAAAATACCACGGCAACAACAGTAAGGTTGCCATCAGAAAGGACCACACCACCAATGCAAACAGAAGCACTCAACAAAACACAGGTAAAAGAAAATATTGAAGTAAAGCTCTCCAGATATTTCGGATGCAAGCCCGAGGAGGCTTCGAGAGATCAGATGTATAAGGCGGTCGCAATGACCATCAGAGATATGCTCTCGACCAAGAGAAACGACTTTAAGCACGAGGTAAACGATGCAGGTGCTAAGCGCGTTTACTACATGAGCATGGAATTCCTGCTTGGCCGTTCGCTTAAGACCAACCTTGGTAACCTCGGACTTTTCGAGGAATACAGAGAGGCTCTTAAGGATTACGGCGTAGAGCTTGATGATCTCTTTGCTTGCGAGCCCGACGCGGGTCTCGGAAACGGAGGACTTGGCCGTCTTGCGGCATGCTTTATGGACTCTCTCGCATCTCTTGATTATCCCGCAACAGGATTTTCTATCTGCTACGAGTACGGCTTCTTCAGACAGAAGATAGTTGACGGTATTCAGGTAGAGCTTCCCGATATATGGCTCCCCGGCGGAGAGGTATGGCTGGTTCCCAGAACCGACCGTATCTATCACGTAAAGATGGGCGGACACGTTCGTGAGGAATGGCGTGACGGTCATATGGAGGTCGTATACGAGGATTGCGAGGAGATTGAAGCAGTTCCTTACGATATGATGATCTCGGGCGGAGATAGCAAGGCTGTCAGCCAGCTTCGTCTTTGGAAGGCAAGAGATATCAGAAACTTCAATATGAACTTCTTTAACCAGGGACAGTATGCAAGAGCAGTAGAGGAAAGCACCAACGCTGAAACCATATCCAAGGTTCTTTATCCCTCGGATAACCACATCGAAGGAAAGCTTCTCCGTCTTTCTCAGCAGTACTTTATGGTTTCTGCTTCTTGTCAGAGCATTATCCGTGACCACATGGCGGTTTACGGAAGAATAGATAACCTTGCGGACAAGGTGGCTATCCACATCAACGATACTCACCCCGCACTCTGCATCCCCGAGCTTATGAGAATACTCATCGACGAGTATTTCCTTGACTGGGATCAGGCTTGGAGTATAGTTACCAAGGT
>JAZQVZ010000101.1:0-4428 GCA_045632105.1 Eubacteriales bacterium
TAGACTTTTGCAACCGCGTTGCCTTGCAAAAGTCGTTATGCTTTATTATAATGTGCTTTGCACATATTTGGGTATATACAACGCTTGTAGGGTGCGACATCCTCGGCGCATCGAGAGGAAAATCTCTCCCCGCAAAACAAAAAAGGACACCTAAGGTGTCCTTTTTGTTTTGGCGGAGAAGGAGAGATTTGAACTCTCGCGCCGGTTAATCCCGACCTACACCCTTAGCAGGGGCGCCTCTTCGGCCAACTTGAGTACTTCTCCAAATTACTCTGCGGATCGCCGTTTTTCAAATCCGCTTAACTATTATACCCCATTTACCTTGCTTTGTCAATATCTTTTTAAAAATTATTGAAAATGCTTCGGCAAATATTTCAAAAAACTTCCCTCAACCATCATTCTCCTCTTTACTTTCCGCCCGTTTTGTGGTATAATCACTAAGATAAAACACAAAAGGAGAAAAATCATGTCTGTTGTTTGGGATTACCTTAAAAAATTCCCTCTTGAAAAGGCAATTCTTGTGGGTCTGCTGACCGTTGCTTGTCTTATTGCCGTTAAAATTCTTTTAGCGCTCTTTGATAAATTCCTGAAGCACTCGAAGCTCGACAAAATGGTAGGAAAGATCCTGCGAGTTGTCCTCAAAATACTTCTTCTGTTTACCGCCGTTGTCATCGTGCTCAGCAGCCTTGGCATCTCGGTTTCCTCTCTGGTAGCCACCCTGTCTATCGTCGGAGTTGCATTCTCTTTGGCTATCCAGGACTTCTTAAGCAACGTATTCGGCGGTGTTCAGATCATCACCAACAAGCCCTTTAACATAGGCGACTACGTTGAGGCAGGTGGGCAGTCGGGTACCGTTCGCGAGGTCGGTCTGTTCTACACGAAGCTCGACACTCCCGACAAAAAGCTTATCCAGATACCCAACAGCCAGATCGCTAACGATAGCATTATCAACTATTCAAATGCGCCTGACCGCCGTATAGAATTCATTGTCTGCACCTCCTACAACGATGACGTAGAGAAGGTAAGATCCGTACTTCTCGAGCTTATCAAGGCTCATCCTCTGGTTCTCGACGAAGAGGGCAAAAAGCCCGTGGTTCACGTCAAGGAATTCAGAGATAACGATATCTGCTACACCGCTCGCGCTTGGAGTGAGAACAAGGATTATTGGACCGTTTATTTCGACGTAATGGACGCTATAAAGCCCACCTTCGACAAAAACGGCATTTCCTTCAGCTATCCTCACGTTAACGTGCATATGATGGAAAAATAATAAGAAAACGCTCTGCGAAACCGCAGGGCGTTTTCTATTTACGGTGTAAGCAAGCCCACGCCCTACAATATATCCCAACAAAAAAATAACGCACCACGTTTCCGTAGAGCGTTATAATTATTCTTTTTCAAGTTCTTTGGGCGACTTTCTTTCAAGAAAGTCGCGAAAAAAACCAACACAAGCTAACCTCAAGCCAGAGCGGCGGCGCCGATGATACCTGCGTCGTTACCGAGCTTTGCAATTCTTATCTCGGTAAGGCTCTCAAGAACCTCGTTTCCGTACTGCTCCTTGCGAACAATAGGCAGAAGAGCGTCCACCAGCGACTGTCCCTCGTTGGAAACTCCACCGCCGAGAGAGATTACCTCGGGCTGGAAGATATTGATAATGTTTGTAAGACCTGCGGCAAGGTACTTAACGTACTTGTCATAGACCTCTTTACCTGCCTCGTCACCTGCTCTCATAGCCTCGCAAGCGGTTCTTCCGCCAATTCTATCGACTTTCAGCATTACCGAGTGTCTGCCCGTAGCTCTGCACTCCTCGATCTTTTCCTTCGTCATACGAACAAGAGCGGTAGCAGAGGAATAAGCCTCCCAGCATCCGCGTCTGCCGCATCCGCATTGAGCTCCGTCAACCTCGATAACGATATGTCCAAGCTCTCCGCCTGCGAAGTTTGCGCTTGTAAATATCTTATTGTTTATAATTATTCCGCCTCCAACGCCTGTTCCAAGAGTTATCATCACACTGTTAGAGCTGCCCTTTGCGGCGCCTGCAACGGCCTCGCCCCAAGCGGCAGCGTCGGCGTCGTTTGCTATCTTTACCTTCTCACGAGCCACGCCAAGCTCACGGGCAACAGCGTCGGCAAGAGGATACTTGCGGAAGGGAAGATTGCAGGAATACTCCACACATCCGGTCTTACTGTTGGCAATTCCGGGGGTAGCTACTCCCACGTTTGCAATATCGTCAAGAGAAACACCCTTTTTCTCACACGCCTCACGGCAGAGTCTTGCCATATCAGCCGCTATCTCGTCGGCAGGTCGCTTTGCAAGAGTGGGGGTCTTCTTTTTAACTACGATGTTGTAATTCTCGTCTACAAGACCTACGGCGATATTAGTACCGCCAAGGTCAATACCAATTCTGTACATAAATTCTCCTCAAATTTTTCTTTTTGGGCAGAGCTCTCCAAGAGGACAGATCTCGCACTTGGGCGCTCGGGCAGAGCATACGTCCCTGCCGAACTGAACTATTCTATGACAAAAATCAGACTGTTTTTCGGGCTCGACAAGCTCAACAAGGGTCTTTTCCACCCTGTAAGGATCCTTCAGGCTCTCGGGATACATTCCAAGACGACCGCAAATGCGAATACAGTGAGTATCCGCCACGATAGCGGGCTTGCCGAATATGTCGCCCAGCAGAAGATTTGCTATCTTTCTTCCCACACCGGGGAAGCGAAGAAGCTCATCCATTGTGTCGGGAAGCTGTCCGCCGTACTCGTGGCAAAGCATGATACACGCCTCTTTGATGCTCTGAGCCTTGGTGCGAAACAGTCCGCAGGGTCGGATTATCGCTTCAATACGCTCGATAGGAGCATCTGCAAGAGCGTCAGCCGTAGGAAATTCTGCGAAAAGCTCTCTGCACACGATATTCACGCGAGCGTCGGTGCATTGAGCCGAAAGTCTGCCCATAACCAAGAGCTTCCAGGGCTCTCCGCCGTATTCAAGAGCGCATACCGATTCGGGATAGATCCCCTCAAGCGTGGCAACTATCGCCGCCATTCGCTCTCTTTTTGCCTTTTTGCTCTCTCTTGCCATTATTATTTTCCAGCCTTTTCGTCAGCGCAGAAGTAGGTTCCCACGTGACCGCCGTCAAGCAGAGCGTAGAGTATCTCGGGGTCCTGACCGTTAAGAATGAACATAGGAATTCCCGCCGAGGTAACTATCTTTGCGGCGTTGAGCTTGGCTATCATTCCGCCTGTTCCTCTGTCGGTTCCCGCGCCGCCTGCAAGCTGATATATCCTCTCGTCAAGCGCCTCAACGCGGTCGATAAGACGGGCGTCGGGGTTGCTTCTGGGGTCGCTGTCGTAAAGTCCGTCAACGTCGGAGAGGTTGAGCAGAAGATCTGCCTCGCAGAGCAGGGCAACGTGAGCCGAAAGCATATCGTTTCCGCCAAACTTGGTCAGCTCGTCGGTGGATACCGAGTCGTTTTCGTTGACTATCGGGATGCAGTTCATCTCAAGCAGACGGTTGAAGGTGTTCTCTGCGGCGCACTTGCGGGCAGGATTGCTGAGCACCTCCTTGGTCATAAGGATCTGCGCCACGGTGTGACCGTAGTCAGAGAAAAATCTGTCGTATATCTTCATAAGCTCGCTCTGACCGATAGCAGCCATAGCCTGCTTTTCCTCGGGAGTAGAGGGAATTCTGCCAAATCCGATCTTTGCCACGCCTGCGCTGACCGCGCCCGAGGACACGAGAACCACCTGAGCGCCGCTGTTTTTGATGTCAGAAAGCACCTTTACAAGACGCTCGATGCGGCGAAGATTAAGATGACCCGTGTTATGTGTAAGAGTAGATGTGCCGACCTTGACAACTATTCTGCGGCTATCTCTGAAGTATCCCATAAATATGTTTCCCCTGAATTTAATAAATTTTTCAAAATACTCTTTCAAAATAAAGAATTTTGTATTATAATATAATCAAAGATAATTATACACTCTTTTTTTCCGCATTTCAATAGGAAAAACAAAGAAAATACATAATAAGGAGATATACAAATGCGCCAGAAGTACACCATTACCATCGCTGATATCGAAATGAACGTAATAAGCGAGGAGTCCCCCGAGGCAGTTGAGGCGCTGGTGGGAATAGTTGACAGAAAGATGAGAGAGATCTGCGACAAAAGCCGCAGCTGCTCCAAGACCGAGGCGGCAATTCTTTGCGCCCTCGACTATTGCTCTGACAGGATCAAGATGCAGCGCAGACTCAAGGCGCTTGAGACCAAGCTCTCTATGACCGAGGCAACCCTCGAGGAGGTCATAGCAGAGAACGAGGAATTGAGAAATAAATAATTTTTGCAGGTTTGCGGGGCGCCGAGGACGTCGCCCGCTACAAGCCTTCCCCTTTGGGGAAGGGGGACCACGTTAGTGGTGGATGAGGAGAAGGTTG
>JAZQVZ010000102.1:0-4199 GCA_045632105.1 Eubacteriales bacterium
ATCATCATAAACAACAACCCCGAGACCGTATCCACCGACTACACCTGCTCGGATAAGCTCTACTTCGAGCCTCTTACGGTTGAGGACGTTATGAACGTTATCGAGTTCGAGAAGCCTCTCGGCGTTATCGCATCTCTCGGCGGTCAGACCGCTATCAACCTTGCAGCGCCTCTCGCGGCAAAGGGCGTTAAGATAATCGGTACCGACTGCGACGCTATCGAGAGAGCAGAAAACCGCGACGCGTTTGAGAAGATCCTCTCCTCTCTCGGCATTCCTCAGCCCAGCGGACAGGCTGTAACCAAGATCGAGGACGGCGTTAAGGTTGCAGAGAGGATCGGCTACCCCGTGCTCGTTCGTCCCAGCTTCGTTCTCGGCGGACGCGCAATGCAGCTCGTTGCAAACGAGAGCCAGCTTCGTCACTACCTCCGCACCGCAGTTGAGATAGACGAGGACAAGCCCGTTCTCGTTGACCACTACATTCAGGGTAAGGAGGTAGAGGTTGACGCTATCTGCGACGGTCACGACGTTTTCGTTGCAGGTATCATGGAGCTCGTTGAGCGCACGGGCGTTCACAGTGGTGACTCCATCAGCGTATATCCCTCTTACAGCATCTCCGACAAGGTAAAGGGCAAGATCCTTACCTACTCCAAGCAGCTCGGTCTTGCTATCGGCATCATTGGTCTGTTTAACATTCAGTTCATAGTTGACGAGCACGACGACGTATATATAATCGAGGTCAACCCCCGTTCCTCGAGAACCGTTCCCTTCCTCTCCAAGTCCACGGGCTACTCGCTTGCTGACATCGCTACCGAGGTAATTCTCGGCAAGTCGCTCAAGGAGCTTGGAATCTTCGACCTCTATCCCGAGGAGAAGAAGAGATGGTACTGTAAGGTTCCCGTATTCTCCTTCAGAAAGATAAGCGGCGTTGACGCTTACCTCTCTCCCGAGATGAAGTCCACGGGTGAGGCTATCGGCTACGACGACAGCCTTAAGAGAGCGTTCTACAAGGCTCTTCAGGCATCGGGTATGGACGTTAAGAACTACGGCACCGTATTTGCAACCATCGCAGACGAGGACAAGGCAGAGGCTCTGCCCCTCATCCGCCGCTTCTACAACCTTGGCTTCAATATCGAGGCAACCAAGGGCACCGCTAACTTCCTCCGTGAGAACGGAATCCGCACCAGAGAGCGCGGCAGAATAGGCGACGGCGACAACAACATCGTAGAGGCGATGAAGCAGGGACATATCTCCTACGTTATCAACACCTCCAGCAAGGGCGCTATGGATCAGCAGAAGGACGGCTATGAGATCCGCCGCCTTGCAGTAGAGAACAACATTACCGCTTGTACCTCTCTTGATACCGTACGCGTACTCCTCGACGTTCTTGAGGATATCACCATCACGATCTCCACGATCGACGCGTAATTAGTTTAAGTATCGATTTTTCGTCCTTTTCTTTCGAGAAAAGGACCAAAAGAACTTGAAAAATAAATAAAATATAACGACTTTGGCGGGACGTAGGGTCCGCCAAAGTCTACATATCATTTCAACCAACAAAAAATTGCGCACCGCGTTTCCGTAGTGCGTAATAACCATTCCTTTTTCGAGTTCTTTGGCTCCACCTTTCTCGAAAGAAAGGTGGAATAAATCATAACACAAACTAACTATAAAGGATAAATAATGAAAGACACGATTTTCAAGATAAAAAGCAATATAAAGATCGCCAAGAACACCTATGAAATGGTGCTTGTAGGCGACACCTCGGACATAAGCGCTTCGGGTCAGTTCGTGAACATAAAGCTTGACGGCTTCTATCTCCGCCGTCCTATCTCGGTCTGCAACGTAGAGGGTGACGAGCTTACCCTTATCTACAAGGCAGTTGGCAG
Organism: Eubacteriales bacterium; assembly: GCA_045632105.1. Classification (GTDB taxonomy): domain Bacteria; phylum Bacillota; class Clostridia; order Oscillospirales; family CAG-272; genus HGM12713. Next base: position 1,887 of record JAZQVZ010000102.1, read on the forward strand.
AGGCACCGAGAAAATGGCAGAGATGGGAGAGGGCGTGGAGCTTCTCGTTCTCACGGGCCTTGGCAACGGCTACGACCTCTCGCTCGCAGGCGACGCTCCCCTGCTCGTTGGCGGCGGCGCAGGCGTTCCCCCTATGTACCTCCTTTGCCGTAAGCTCACCGCTATGGGCAAGAAATGCACCGTAATTCTTGGCTTCGGCTCCAAGGACGAGGTATTTTACGAAGAAAAATTCGCCGCTCTCGGAGCAGATGTCATAGTTTGCACCGCCGACGGCTCCTATGGAATAAAGGGCTTCGTTACCGATGCCTTCGACGGCCTCAACTACACCCACTTCTACACCTGCGGTCCCGAGCCCATGCTCAAGGCTATCTACAACAAGAGCACCACGGGCGGAAGCTTCAGCTTCGAGGAGCGTATGGGCTGTGGCTTTGGCGCTTGTATGGGCTGCTCCTGCAAGACTATCACTGGCTATAAGCGAATCTGCAAGGAAGGCCCGGTGCTTCAGAAGGAGGAGATCTTATGGAAAGATTAAAGGTAGAGCTCTGCGGAATAGAGCTTGACAACCCCATTATCCCCGCCAGCGGAACCTTTGGCTTCGGCTATGAGTTTGCCGAGCTTTACGACATAAACCTTCTTGGAACATTCTCCTTTAAGGGAACCACCAAGGAGCCCCGCTTCGGCAACCCCACCCCCAGAATTGCAGAGTGCCCCAACGGTATGATAAACGCCGTAGGTCTGCAGAACCCCGGTGTTGACAGAGTTATCGACACCGAGCTTCCCAAGCTTGCAAGGTGCTTCAACAAGAAGGTCATGGCAAACGTGTCGGGCTTCTCTGTTGAGGAGTACGTATATACCTGCGAAAGAATAGACAAGTGCGAGCAGGTAGGCTGGATAGAGGTCAACGTAAGCTGCCCCAACGTACACGGCGGCGGAATGTCCTTCGGCACCTCCCCCGAGGCTGCGGCAGAGGTAACTCGCGCGGTCAAGGCGGTAACCACAAAGCCGATCATCATCAAGCTCTCCCCCAACGTCACCGACATCGTGGCTATCGCCAAGGCGTGTGAGGAGGCGGGAGCTGACGGAATCAGCCTTATAAACACCCTTTTGGGTATGAGAATAGACCTTCGCACCAAGAAGCCGGTTATCGCAAACAAGATGGGCGGTTTCTCGGGCGCGGCTATCTTCCCCGTTGCGGTAAGAATGGTATATCAGGTAGCTCACGCCGTAAACATTCCGGTTATCGGTATGGGCGGCGTTTCCTCGGCAGAGGACGTTATCGAGCTTATGCTTGCAGGCGCCACCGCCGTTCAGGTGGGCGCTGCAAATCTGGTAGATCCCTTTGCTTGTAAGAAGATAATCGAGGACCTTCCTCGCGTTATGGACAAGTACAACATCACCTCACTTAAAGAAATCATAAAAGGAGTAAAGTAAAATGGGAAAAGATGTTATCATTGCCTGCGACTTTGACAGCGCAGAAAAAACATTTGCATTCCTTGATCTTTTCAAGGACGAAAAGCCCTTCGTTAAAATAGGTATGGAGCTCTACTACGCTGAGGGCCCCTCCATAGTTCGTGAGATCAAGAAGCGCGGTCACAAGATATTCCTTGACCTTAAGCTCCACGATATTCCCAACACCGTAAAGAAGTCTATGGCGGTCCTTTCTCGCCTTGACGTTGATATGACAAACCTCCACGCTGCAGGTACTATCAGAATGATGCAGGGCGCTCTCGAGGGACTTACCAGACCCGACGGAACCCGTCCTCTGCTTATCGCTGTAACTCAGCTTACCTCTACCGATCAGGAGAGCATGGAGAAGGACCTTCTCATCGAGAAGCCCATCGCTGACGTCGTTATGCACTACGCTCACAACGCCTCGATTGCAGGACTTGACGGCGTAGTTTGCTCGCCCCTCGAGGCAGGTAAGGTACACGAGAGATGTGGCGAGAAGTTCCTCACCGTTACCCCCGGCGTGCGCTTCGCTGACGGAGATATCGGCGACCAGAAGAGAGTTATGACTCCCGCCGAGGCTAAGAAGATCGGCTCTGACTACATCGTAGTCGGCAGACCTATCACAGGCGCTGAGGACCCCGTTGCCGCATACCGCCGCTGCGTCGCAGAGTTCGTAGGTTAAGGACGCGTTCCACCTTTCTTTCGCAGAAAGGTGGAGCCAAAGAACCTGAAAAATAATAATTATTACGCCCTACGGCTATGTAGTGCGTAGTTTGAAAGTTTTAGTCAAGTTTTTTCAAAAACTTGCGGTTTCCAAAGGCAGAGCCTTGGTGGCCGACCGCAGTCGGCGGAATCCTCTTATCC
>JAZQVZ010000103.1:0-10437 GCA_045632105.1 Eubacteriales bacterium
CACGCTGTCATAAGCAGGACTTTCGTGACGAAAAGGCTATCTGGCTTGACGTAATGAACGGCGGTGTGATTTGCGGCGCCTGTCTTTCCGAGCAGAGCGGCGGTCTGCCGATTCCCGAGATCGATGCCTACGAGGTAAGAAACATCCTTCTCCCCCTCGACCCCTCGGCTCTCGAGGCTATGCGCTACGTAACAGGCGCTCAGCCCCAGCGACTTTTCGCCTTTGGGCTTGGAGATAACAGAAGCCTTGAGCTTTTCTGCCGCGCGTCGGAGAGCTATCTGCAAAACCATCTGGAGCGCGACTTCGATACCCTCCATTTCTATAATTCGATAAAGGACTTAAAATGAACGTAAGCGAGAAAACACTAACAACTCTTGAATTTGATAAAATACGCTCCCTTCTTGCCGCTCTCTGTCCTACCGAGGCGTCCGCAAGAGCGGCTCTTTCGCTCGTCCCCGACGACAGAGTCGAGATGATCGAGCGCAAGCAGTCGCGCACCACCGACGCCCGCAGGCTCCTTGATACCAAGGGTATGCCTCCCTTTGGCACGGTAAGTGATATGGACGACCTCTGCGAGCGCGCCGTCAAGGGCGCTACCCTTACCCCCAGAGAGCTTCTCGATGCCGCCGCTCTTCTGCGCTCGGCTCGTTCTCTTTTGGACTATATAAGAGCCAACAAGCTCTTTGACACCTGCCTTGACGAGATATTCGAGCGCCTTATGCCCAACCGCTCATTAGAGGACAGAATATACCGCTCTATCATCTCCGACGATATGATATCCGACGAGGCAAGCTCTACTCTTGCCGACATAAGACGCAAGATAAGAGCGTCAAATTCAAAAATAAAGGAGACCCTTGCAAGATATATCAGCGGCTCCTATTCAAAATATCTTCAGGAGAACATAGTGACCCAAAGAAGCGGCCGCTACGTTATTCCCGTCAAGATAGAATACAGAAACGAGGTCAAGGGACTTATCCACGATACCTCCTCCTCGGGAGCGACGGTATTCGTTGAGCCTATGGCGGTAGTGGAGGCAAACAACGAGCTTCGTATGCTCGAATCCAAGGAGGCCCACGAGATCGAGCGCATCCTTTCCGACCTGTCGGCAAGCATTGCGGGATTCTCTCCCTCCATACTTCTCAACCATAGAAACATAACCGAAATAGCCTTTGCATTCGGCTGCGCAAACCTCTCCGAAAAGCTTGACGCCTGCCGTCCCGTAATAAACGAAAAGCGCTTCTGCAAGCTTATCAAGGCGCGTCATCCCCTTATAGACAGGAGTACGGTGGTGCCCATCAGCGTGGAGCTTGGCGAGAGCTTTGATACCCTTATCATCACGGGTCCCAATACGGGTGGTAAGACCGTAACCCTTAAAACTCTGGGACTTTTCTCCCTGATGGCGCAGGCAGGTCTGCATATCCCCGCAGATACGGGAAGCAGCGTCTGCATATTTGAGAAGATACTCGTTGATCTTGGCGACGAGCAGAGCATCGAGCAATCGCTCTCTACCTTCTCGTCCCATATGGTGACTATCGTTTCCATAGTCAACGAGCGTAACGATCGCTCGCTGGTGCTCTTCGACGAGCTTGGCGCGGGAACCGACCCCGTTGAGGGCGCTGCTCTTGCCGTAGCCGTCATCGAGGACGTGAGAGCCGCAGGCGCGCTCTGCGCCGCAACGACTCACTACACCGAGCTTAAGACCTACGCTATGGACACCGAGGGCGTCTGCAACGCCTCCTGTGAGTTCGACGTGGAAACTCTGCGCCCCACCTATAAGCTTATCCTCGGCGCACCCGGTAAATCCAACGCCTTTGCAATATCCGAAAAGCTTGGACTTCCCTCTCGCATCGTTGAAAGAGCGGGCAGTTACGTCGCAAGTGAAAACAAGGCGATGGAGCGTATTCTTACCGAGCTTGAAACGGCTCGTCAGGCGGCTGAAAAGAACCGCGAGGAGACCGCAAGAATGAAGGCAGAGTACGAGGAATTCCGCCGCGATGCCGAAAAGACCCTTGAAGAAAAGCTCAAGGCATCCGAGAAGGAGCTCGACAACGCTCGTAAGAAGGCTCAAAATCTCGTGGAGAGCGCGAAGCGCTCCTCCGATTATATAATGGAGGAGATGGATAAGCTCCGCAAGGCGAGAGAAAGCGAAAGACTTGCAGAGGAGCTGGCAAGAGCCCGTAAGGATATCCGCGAGCATCTGCGCGCTAACTCCGACAATTTCGACCCCGTTGAGATACGAAAGGACGAAAATTACGTTCTTCCCCGCCCCCTCAAGAAGGGCGACGAGGTCATTATCGTCAGCCTCGGCAAGAAGGCGACCGTTATCGAGGAGCCCGACAGATCGGGTAAGGTAGGGGTGCAAGCAGGAATAATCAAGACCAAGGCGGCGCTCTCCGACCTTCGACTGGTTGAGGAGGAAACAAAGGTCATCTCCAAGGGCGTTAAGAAAAACGCGGGAGGCTATCGAATGACGGTCAGCCGCGATTTCAAGGACGAAATAGACCTGCGAGGAATGACAGGCGACGAGGCTTGGAGCTCTATTGATAAATACTTCGACGAAGCGTCAATCGCAGGCTTCCATACCCTGCGACTTATCCACGGAAAAGGCACGGGAGCACTTAAAAAGGCTATCTGGGAGCAGCTCCGTAAGGACAGCCGAGTATCCACCTTCCGCATTGGTCAGTTCGGCGAAGGCGACGGCGGTGTTACCATCGTTGAGCTGAAATAAGTTAGTTTTGGGATCGTTTTTCGTTCTTTTCTTTCGAGAAAAGAACCAAAAGAACTTGAAAAAGAAATAATTATAACGCTCTACGGAAACGTGGTGCGTTATTTTTTTGTAGGGGCGATCATTGGTTTTGTTTATACAGAGCACCAACTTTTTACCATTTCCTCCACACTTTCTCACTCTTTTTTATGCAACCGAAAATTTTTAAAAATTTTTGTCGAAAATCCTTCAAAACCCTTTGCAAAAACAAAAAAATGTGTTATAATGAATTATAACTGAAAATTGACAGAGAGGAAGGTTATTATGAGGGAAGCAGAATTCGCAAAGCTTAGCGTGATCGGTATGAGAGGCTGTGAGGATTTCACGTCTCAGGTCGACTATTATCTTAAGGAATGGCGCGAGAAGGGCAGCAACGAAACCTTCGTTGTTAACGCAGAGTGCCCCAGATTCGGAACAGGTGAGGGCAAGGGCTTGCTCCACGAGTCGCTCAGAGGTCACGACCTTTATATTATCTCGGACGTGTTTAACTACGGCGTTACCTACAAAATGTACGGCAAAGAGGTTCCTATGAGCCCCGACGATCACTATGCTGATCTTAAGCGTGTTATCGCCGCAAACGCAGGTAAGGCAAGAAGAATTACCGTTATTATGCCTATGCTCTACGAGGGCAGACAGCATAAGCGCTCCAGCCGCGAGTCGCTCGACTGCGCAATTATGCTTCAGGAGCTTATCAACATGGGCGTTACCAACATCATCACCTTTGACGCTCACGATCCCAGAGTTCAGAACGCTATCCCCCTTTCAGGCTTCGATAACGTAAGACCCTCCTATCAGATGATAAAGGCGCTGGTTCGCGCCGTTCCCGATATCGAGATCAACAAGGATTCTCTTATTATGATCTCTCCCGACGAGGGCGCAATGAGCCGTTGCATGTATTTCTCCTCGGTTCTCGGCATTGATATCGGTATGTTCTACAAGCGCCGTAACTACTCCATCGTAGTTAACGGAAGAAACCCCATCGAGGCCCACGAGTACCTTGGTAGAGACCTTACCGGTATGGACGTTATCGTTGTTGACGATATGATCTCCTCGGGTGAGTCCATGCTCGACGTTGCTCTTCAGCTCAAGGAGCGCGGAGCAAAGAGAATCTTCGCATTCTCCACCTTCGGTCTGTTCACCAGCGGCCCCGATAAGTTCGATAAGGCTTACAAGGAAGGCATCATCGACCGCGTATTTACCACCAACCTTACCTACACCGCTCCCGAGGTTCTCGAGCGCGAGTGGCACGTTTCGGTAAATATGTGCAAATACGTAGCGTATATCGTTGACACTCTCAACCACGACGACTCGCTCAGCGATCTCCTTAACCCCGTTAAGAAGATCCACGCTATCGTGGACAAGCACAAGCAGGAGCTTGAGACTCAGGTTCAGATGAAGTTTGAAAACTAATAAAATAAAAGATCACCAAGCCGTGTGGCTTGGTGATTTTTTATTTATACCTTGAACATCATATCTCCGTAGGTGGGCAGAGGCCAGTAATCGGAAGCCGTCAGCTTCTCCATCTCGTCAACGAACTCGCGCAGGCGGTTCATTGCAGGAAGCACGTTATCTCTGTACGCCTCGGCGCGAGCTACGTGGTTAGGAATAGAAGCCGCAAGAGATTCGGCGGTCTCAAGCTTTGCAAGGGTGTGATATGCCTTGTAGCAAAGTCCCGAAAGCTTCTCTACGATATCTCTCTCCACAGCGCAAGAGCCGGGAACCAGCTTCTCCTTGGCATTTGCGCCCTGAGCTACTGCCGACATGTAAGCGTTGACAGCAGGGATTATATCTCTGCTCGCCATCTCTATCATTGTCAGAGCCTCAATGTTTATAACCTTCGAGTAGTTCTCAAAGAGTATCTCCTCACGGGAGTTTATCTCAATACGGTTCATTACGCCGTGACGGGAGAACAGCTCTACGTTCTTCTCAAGACCGAAGCACTTGAATGCGTCAACCGAATTCTTGAGATTAAGCAGACCTCTCTTCTCTGCCTCGCGCTCCCATTCGTAGGAATATCCGTTTCCGTCGAATATGATTCTGCGGTGAGCCGCGAAGGTGTCCTTGATGATATCTGCAACCGCAGACTTGAAGTCCTCAACTCCCTCGAGAGCGTCAGCAAACTGACGGAAGCTCTCTGCAACGGCGGTGTTGAGCACCACGTTAGGAAGAGCGATATTCTGGGAGGAGCCAAGCATACGGAACTCAAACTTGTTTCCGGTAAATGCAAAGGGCGAGGTACGGTTGCGGTCGGTGGTGTCCTTACGGAAGGTAGGAATAGAGGGGATTCCAAGATCCATCATTCCCACCTTGATCCTCTCGTACTGAGTGCCGTTGACAATAGAATCAATTATCTGGTCAAGCTCCTCGCCAACGAAGATGGACAGTATAGCAGGGGGCGCCTCTGCCGCGCCAAGACGGTGATCGTTGCCCGCGTGAGCAACAGAAAGACGGAGCAGATCCTGATAATCGTCAACCGCCTTGATGATAGCGGCAAGAACCAACAGGAACATCAGGTTATCCGCAGGGGTCTTACCGGGGTCAAGAAGGTTCTTGCCCGTATCGGTAGAGATCGACCAGTTGTTGTGCTTACCCGAGCCGTTTACACCCGCATAGGGCTTCTCGTGAAGCAGACATACAAGGCCGTGACGCTCTGCGATCTTCTTCATATATTCCATTATCAAGAGGTTGTGGTCAACCGCAAGATTGGTGGTAACGTATATAGGAGCCAGCTCGTGCTGAGCGGGAGCCGCCTCGTTGTGCTTGGTCTTGGAGTGGATACCCATAGTCCAGAGAGCCTCGTCGAGATCAGCCATATACGCTCCGATCCTTGTCTTAAGAGGTCCGAAGTAGTGGTCCTCAAGCTCCTGGCCCTTGGGAGAATGCGCGCCGAACAGAGTTCTTCCCGTATAGAGAAGGTCCTTTCTCTGATCGTACACCTCTTTGTCAATGATAAAATACTCCTGCTCTGCGCCAACGGTAGTATTTATTCTCTTGGCCTCGGTGTCGCCGAAAAGACGGACGATCCTAAGACCCTGAGTGCTTATAGCGTCCATAGAACGAAGCAGAGGGGTCTTGGTATCAAGAGCCTCGCCCGTGTAGGAGCAAAATGCGGTGGGTATATAAAGAGTTCCGTCCTTAACGAATGCGTAAGAGCCGGGATCCCAAGCGGTGTATCCTCTTGCCTCAAAGGTAGCGCGAAGACCGCCCGAGGGGAAGGAGGAGGCGTCGGACTCACCCTTTATAAGCTCCTTGCCAGAAAACTCCATAACGACCTTGCTTCTTCCACAGGGAGAAAGGAAGGAGTCGTGCTTTTCGGCAGTAAGTCCGGTCAAAGGCTGGAACCAATGGGTATAGTGGGTAGCGCCCTTCTCTATCGCCCATTCCTTCATAGCGGCGGCAACGGGGCCCGCAATAGATGCGTCGATAATTTTTCCCGTAGCAATAGTCTTGCTGAGCGACTTGAATACGTCCTCGGGAAGTCTTTCGCGCATAACGTCCTCGTTAAACACCATGCAACCAAATATCTCAGGTAGATTTTTTACCATATCTTCACCTCATTTTAGAAACAGTAACCTATTGTAATTACTGACATTATATAATATTTTTACCCTCTTGTCAAGGTCTATAAATATAAAAAATCCGTCCTTTGAGGACGGACCTTTTATTTATAGTATTATCAGCATTACAGCCGTCAAAATCGCAAGCATTCCGAAGTTGAACAGTGAGAATTTAAGTATGTATCCTCCCACTCTTTCGGGCTCGTGCTTGACGTATTCCTTAAAGGTTATAAGGCTGGCAAGCGACGCTATAAGCGTTCCCGCTCCACCGATATTCACGCCCACAAGAAGCGCGCTGTAATTGTCGGTGAACTGAGAGAGCAATATTGCCGAGGGCACGTTACTGATAAACTGACAGGACATTACGCTGAACAGCAGAGTATTCTGCTCAAGGAGCCAGGACATTACCTCTCTCACCGCCTCTATTCTCGCCATATTTCCTGCGAAGATAAAGAAGAATACAAAGGTAAACAGCAGGCCGTAATCCACCTTCGCCAAAGCCCTTCGGTCAAGAAAAAGCAGAGCTATGGGAATTACTATAAGTCCCACGCCATAAGGAATTCCTCGAAAAACGATAGCGATAGACAGGGCAAACAGGGCAAGATATATCGCCGTTCTCAAGGGCGGAAGTGTTATGCTCTCCCCTTCTATTAAGAGAGGCTCGGGCTTTACGAAAATGATACAGCAGAGGGTTATCATTACTATCGAAATAACGAAGGGCGGCGCCATTATCGCCATAAACTCCCCTGTAGGTATCTGATATTTCGTGTAAAGATAAAGGTTCTGCGGGTTTCCAAAGGGTGTCAGCATTCCACCGAGATTTGCGGCAATATTCTGCATAATAAAGGTAAACGCCATGTATTTCCGCTTCCCCGTAGCCGAAAGGACCATATATCCAAGGGGCAAAAAGGTCAGAAGCGCCATGTCGTTGGCTATCAGCATAGAGCCGATAAAGGTCACGTAAACAAGCGCCAGCACCGACATTCTTGCGGTCTTGAACAGCTCGACTATCTTGTGCGCAAGCATATAGAAAAAGCGGATATTCTTCAGCGCGCATACCACCGCCAGCACGCAAAAAAGACAGGTGAGGGTCTTGAAATCGAAATACGTTAGATATTCAGCGTCGGGGGGCACGATAAACGAGGTCACGATAGCCGCAAGCATTGCGATAAGCATTACAGCATTTTTCTTGGCAAAGCCGAGCATTCTCTCGCCCGACATATGAATTCTGCCCATTCCTTATTCCCTCCTATCTCGAAAATTCACCCGTACATTTTAACTCTATGCAAGGGTTTTGACAATAGGAAAATAAAAAATAAACGCGCCCTCAAATGAGGACGCGTTTTATTTATCTGAGCACAAATCCCGTCATGGTAACGTAAGCAAGGGCTGTGCCACTGTCGTCGGTAATTGCGACCCTGTAAAAGCAGGTGCTTCTTCCCGCCTTGATGCGTTCGGTTTCTGCATAAAGGGTGCCTCCCTTTGCGGCGGCAAGATAGGCTATCTGCGAGGTCTGAGTAACGGTCGGAGGCTGCTTGAAGTTAGCCGCTATGGCAAAGGCGTAATCCGCCATTGTAAAGTACACTCCGCCCATAACGTAGCCCATTGCATTCTTGTGCCTGTCCTCTATTTTAAGAGAGCATTTTGCATATCCGGGCTCTGCGGCAATTATCTCTATTCCCACCTGCTGCGAGGCAAAAAGGTCATTTTTGAAAAATTCTCTTGCTTCCTCAATATTACTCATATAATCACCTTCCGAAATACAATTAAAAATATTTTTCTCCGCTTCCGCGTTTCTATTCCCATTGTAGCACGGAAAAAGAAAATATGCAATAAATATACGCGTTTTTTTAAAAGAACTGTATAAAATATCTCGCTGCAGCTCAAAATAAGGTCAGTAAATAACAAAAAGGAGTATAAAAATATGCCTTCACTATTTAATGACAACAACAATAAAGGCTTCCCTGAAAAAGCCAAGGACAAGAGGGTAACCCGCGCGGCGATCCTTACCTTTCTGGCGCTTACGGCTGCTCTTATCATAATAATAACCGCCGCCGTAGTATCCAATCGCTCCAAGGAGCCCACAAAGCTTCCCGAATCCAATAAGCAGACCGAGAGCCCCACAGAAACTCCAAATAACACCGAGGAGCCTACCGAACAGCCCACAGAAAAGCCTACCGATAAGCCCACAGGCTCTACTCAGGTAGGAAACAAGATCCCCTCGTTTATTCTTCCCGTAAGCGGTGTGCTTTCGAATAAGCACGACCCCGATCTTCAGGTATTTTCTCCCACTATGAACGATTACCGTGTGCACCTTGGAATCGACCTTGTGACCAAGGAAAACGCCTCCGTATATGCGGCGGCAGACGGAAAGGTATCGAAGATCTGGATAGACCCCTTGATGGGCTATTGCCTTGCTATAACCCACTCGGGCAATTGCGTTACCATATATAAGAATCTTTCCGACGTTCTCCCTGCAGGAATCAGCGAGGGAACGACCGTGCGCTCGGGTCAGCTCATAGCGACTGTGGGTGACAGCGCCATGGTAGAGATCGCCAGCGAGCCCCACCTGCACTTTGAGATGACCGTAGGAGATCTTGCAGTAGATCCTCTCGAATATTTCGACGACGCAGCGCTTGAATCCATCCAGCAGGACGTATCTCACGAATAAACAAAAAGGAACCCGAAAGGGTTCCTTTTTGTTTATTCAAATCTTACGGTTATTTCTCCCGAAGACAGAGAAACGATCTCTCCGTCTACCTTTACCAAAAGCTCACCCTTAGGTGTGATATCAATAGCCTCTCCCCGTCTGCTCTCGCCGTTTTGGGTAAATACTATGCTCTTTCCTATAACGCAGGAATATCGGCGATATCTTTCCATATACCCCTCGGTGTTCCCGTCTAAAGCACCAAGCAGCGCTCTCGTTACCTCAAAGGCAAGCGCATATTTCTTGACCTCAAGCTCGTCGCTATCAATATCCTTGGAGATAGCTCCCGCTATGCCCTCAAGCTCCTCGGGATATTCCTTTGTGGTAAGGTTAACTCCCATTCCAAGGGCAACGTATCTCTTGTCACCGCAGGCAAAGGATTCCGCAAGTATTCCCGCCACCTTTTTGCCGTCAAGATAAAGGTCATTTACCCACTTTATATCTGTGTCAACACCGAAAATGCGGCTTATTCCCTCTCTCAGCGCCACTGCGGCAACCGATGTCATAAGCGCAAAGGCGTCGCCCTTTGGCGCCTCTGTCAGAAGCGTCATATAAAGCCCTGTGCCATCGGGCGAAAAAAAGCTTCTGCCAAGCCGCCCTCTGCCCTCGGTCTGCCCGTCGGCAACGAAAAGCGCGGCTCTGCTATCTATCTGCCCCTGCTCTCTTGCTCTTTTGTTGGTGGAATCGGTAATTCCGTAGCAAAAAAGCTCTATTCCCTCAGCCGAAAAATATTCATATAAAGCCTTTGGCGCTCTCTTTTCTCCGTACATAATTCCACCTCCTCGTTTTATTAAGACAATTATACTATACCCCGAAAAAATTTTCAATAAATATTTATAAAATCTTCACCTTTGAGCACTATTATACTTGCAAAATTTTTCTTGGTGTGTTATAATTATAATGGATAATCGTATGATGAGATAATTTTGTCTTTTTATAAAAAACAAGGAGCAAAAATGATAATTCTTGCCTCGGCGTCCCCCCGAAGAAGCGACATTCTTTCCTCTCTCGGAGTGAAATTTACGGTGCTTACCGCCGACACCGACGAAAGCTCGGACATCACCGATCCCTGCGCTCTCACCGAAGAGCTTGCTACCCGAAAGGGTCAGGCGGTCTACCGACTTCTTAAAGAGAAAAACGGCGTATGTGCCGACACAATAATAATCTCGGCTGATACGGTGGTTGCCGCAAAGGGAAAGATCCTCGGCAAGCCACGCGATGCGGCAGAGGCAGAGCAGATGCTCCGCTCGCTGTCGGGCGACAGCCACGTGGTGGTATCGGGCGTTGCCGTTACGGTAAACGGCATCACCAAAAGCGCTTCCTGTGTTACCAAGGTTCACGTTGACCCCGTTCCCGAAGAAGAGCTTTTGCGTTATGCTTACAGCTCTGAACCGCTTGATAAAGCAGGC
>JAZQVZ010000104.1:0-14906 GCA_045632105.1 Eubacteriales bacterium
GGGTGTTGTTATTCAATTAAAGCTCCTCAACGGCAACTACGCCTTCAAGCCTTGCAACCGCAGTCATCATCGCCTGCTGATTCTTTTTTCTTCTCATTTGCAATGCAAAGGTAGCGCATATATTTCCGGTGGGAGATTTTGTTATCTCCATATCGTTTATGTAAGCAAATCCGTTGCCCTTGATAGCATCAACTATGGAGCCAAGCTTTCCGTTATCGGTATATTCAACGAAAAGATGAATATTTCTTGTTGCCGAGGTAAGCCAACCCTCAACCTTGACAAGTCCAAGCTCTACTATAATAATTATTACCGTAGCAAGGAGCGCGCCCTCAACAAAGCCCGCGCCGCAGCAAAGTCCGACAATAGCCGCAGTCCAAAGACCTGCCGCCGTTGTCAAGCCCTTGACCTGACGTCTTTTGGTAACGATTATAGTTCCCGCGCCGATAAAACCGATACCCGCAATAACCTGCGCGCCAAGGCGCGCCATATCGGTGTAAAGCCCGAGTTCAAGAGAGATATACTGGCTGGTCAGAGTTGTCATCGCAGCTCCAAGACATATAAGTATATGGGTACGGAAGCCTGCAGGGCGTCTTTTACGCTCTCGCTCTATTCCTATAAATCCGCCGCACAGCACTGCAATAACAAGTCTTACGGCCACCGTCAGTCCATCTATATGTCCGCTTCTTAAAAAATCAAATATAGGTAACATTTCTTCCTCCCTCCTTTAAAGCTCTTCGATCATTCTCACTTCGGGAATAGAAGCTATCTCGGTAACAAGCGCCGAGTGAGCCAGCTTCTTTGGCAAGCGAAGTGAAAATATAGCGTTGGGAAACTTAGTTTCCGAATATTTTGCCTTGGTTATCTCAACGTCAAATATTCTTACGTTCTTAAGCTTGATCTTCTCGATGATCTGCGAAAGATCGTCGGTATCCTGAAATTCAACGTAGAGATTTATGTTTCTGGAGTGAATAAGAATAAAGCTTTCAATTCTGGTGAAAAATACAATAGTTACTATCATAAGCACACAGCCCACAAGCGCTCCGAGATAGAATCCCGCGCCTATGGCAAGACCCATACAAGCAGATGCCCAAAGACCTGCCGCCGTGGTCATTCCCTTGACCTGCTGACGACCCGTAACTATTATTGTTCCCGCGCCAAGGAAACCGATACCGTTAATTACCTGAGCGCCAAAGCGCGACATATCGGTAGAGGGGAAATTTACAGAGATCTCTCTCCACACGTTCTCCATGCTAAACATATATGTACTGAGGGTCATCGTAAGAGCAGCTCCGACACACACCAAAATATAGGTTCTAAAGCCTGCTGCGCGGTTTTTCTTTCCTCGTTCAACGCCGATTATACCGCCGCACGCCGCCGCAACTATCAGCCTCAGTGCAAGTTCCCAAAAAGACATATTCTTCTCCTTTCTCAAAATCACGCCGCAACGTATAGTATTATAATATTATACATCATTGCGGCGTTTTTTTCAAGTGCTTTCTCATATATTTATTTTATTGTCAAAAAAATCCACTCGATACTTTTTGCGGACAAAGCCATCGCGCCACCCGAGCCATCGGAGCAAAGCATTCCAATCAGTCCTCCGCATTCATCATAAAGCGGCGCTCCCTCCCATCGGCCAGTAAAAGATATATCCACTCCAAACGTGTTGAAATTTACAATTTCTCCGCAAATAATATCCCCATTAGCACCCACTGCGACCGTCCTCTCGCCGCTGTGGATCTCCTCAGCTCTCGCCCGGACTCCGCCGATATCATCCTTGGATATCTTAAGCAGGGCAACGCCATCTCTGCATAGCATCTTCTCCACAAGATATTCGCTTCCGTCGTAAAGCTTAGCGTATATCCTGCCCTCAAAGCCGTCAGCGACCCGAGCCGAGGTTGCTATCCACCCTCCGGACAGCAAAAAACCCGACCAAACGCTTTCGTTCCCAAAATAGCCGCCCCTCAACTCCACCGATGCCTCAAGCCTGTCCTCATAAACGCTCCGCTCGAGGAATGCTCCCCGCCATTCCTCCACAGCGCTCACGCTTTCCTGCTCCTGCTGCTCTTCCCCGCTTGCCACAAAAAATATCAATATACATATTATCGCCGCCGACGCTAAAGTCATCAACACCGCGAAAAAGAAAAGGCGCGTAGCTCGACCGTTCACCATTCGCCCGTCTGCCACAGTAAGCGCCCTTTCCGTGCGATCCTCTTTTTCTTTCAAAAAGGCGTTTTCATTCCAAAGGTCATCATATTTTTTCATTTTTCACCTCAAAAAAGACTGCGCCTTGAAAAGCACAAGGTCTTTCCAAAGCGCAGTCGGCGTATCCTCAGATACTGTAAATATTTTTTCTCGGCAAAAGAATTTTATTCAGCGTCAAGAGTAAAGCGGAAGCAACAGTTTTTGCCATACTCGCTTTCAACCCAGATTCTCTGTCCGTGAGCGTCCATTATGGTCTTCGAAATAAACAAACCAAGCCCCGCTCCGCTCTTGTTAAGACCGCGGCTCTTGTCACTCTTATAAAATCTCTCAAAAACGTAATTTATATCCGCAGGAGCAATACCGTTACCCTCATTAAATACCTCAACCTGAATCTTCTTGCCCTTGATCCTTACAATGGATATGCTCAGCTTCGCGCCCTGTGTAGAGAACTTAACGGCATTATCGCAAAGATTATAAAGCACCTGATAGATCGCATCGGGGTCGGCGTTGACCATCATTCTTTCCTCTTGAATATCAAAGGATATGTCAAGCTCCTTAGAGTTTATCTTCTGGTCAAAGGAAATAAGTATCTGTCTTGCCATCTCGCAGATGTCAAAGTCGGTCATGGTAAATTTGCGGTCACCGGCCTGAATTCTCGACAGGTCAAGCAGTCTTGACACAAGCCTTGACAATCTCTTTATCTCGCTGGATACCACCTGAAGGTAATACTCGTGCTTCTCAGGAGGAATTACTCCGTCGAGAATCCCGTCGATAAAGCCCGATATCGAGGTCATTGGGCTTCGCAGATCGTGAGAAACGTCGGACATAAAGGTGTTTCTCATATTATCGTAATTGTCAAGCGACTCGGCCATATTGTTGAACGCCGTCGCAAGCTCGGCAACCTCATCGCTTCCGCGAACAGGAACTCGGGTGTCAAATCTACCCGAAGCAAAGCGCTTTGCCGCAGAGCTGATCTCTCGCAGAGGAGCGATCACGCGTCCGCTTATGAAATATACGGCTATAAGCGCCGCAAGAAGAACCCACAGCACAGATCCCATCAATATTCTTGCCACTATCTCCCACATACTGGGCATAGTGATAGAGCCCGAGCAGGTAAAGACATATCCGCATATTTCTCCGCCCACATCGGTAAGAGCAACAGCGCATACCGCGTCGGCGTTCTTGAACATTCCGCCAATTCGACCAAATCGGGAATATTCTCCCTTTTCCTTCAGTGTATCAAGAAGGTCCTCAGGTATCGCCTCTCCGCTCTCTATCTCTACCTCCTCGTTTCCCGCCGTCAGCAGAACCCTGCCGTCAGCGTCGGTCACAAGCAGCATAACGTCCTCGGCGGTAACGAGTATCTTGTCCACCGTGTCAACAATGATCGGGCGGTCGCTCTCTATCATCGCTGAAAGATCACCGTCGCCAAGCCTGTCGGAGATATAAGCGGCAGAAGCCTCTACCGAGGAGGTCATTATGTCCTCCTTAACGTCCTTGGAATAACGTCCAATGGCAGAGGAGGTTATTACTACGACTACCGCAAAGCTCAGAATTATTATGAGCATAAACGCGGAAACGTATTTTGAAAAGGTGCTCTTGAACATATATCCCCCAAGCAAAGTAAAATCAAGCAAAGGCTGTCTACATCACGGGACGTAAACAGCCTTTATTTTAGCCTAAAACCTCAAATTTGTAGCCAACGCCCCAAACGGTCTTCAAGGACCATCTGTCGGAAACGCCGTCAAGCTTTTCGCGCAGACGCTTAACGTGAACGTCAACAGTTCTGGAGTCGCCCAGATAATCAAATCCCCAAACCTTATCGAGAAGCTGATCTCTGGTAAATACTCGGTTAGAGTTGGAAGCAAGGAAGTAGAGAAGCTCCAGCTCCTTGGGAGGAACGTCTACGGGCTTACCGCAAAGCTTCAGCTCGTACTTCTGGTGGCTTATCTCTATATTCTCAAACTTTATAACGTCCTCGTCATTCTGCACGGTGTGAGCTTGATATCTGCGAAGCACCGCCTTAACACGAGCGCTCAGCTCCTTCATATCGAAGGGCTTTACCAGGAAATCGTCAGCGCCCAGCTCAAGACCGAGGACCTTGTCAAAGACCTCGCCCTTAGCAGTTATCATAATGATAGGCTTAGAGGACATCTCTCTGATCTCACGGCAGACCTGCCAGCCGTCCTTTTTGGGAAGCATTATGTCAAGCAGAACGATATCGGGGTCGTAGATCTTGAAGAAATTCAAGCCCTCGGCTCCGTCACCTGCGGTCTTTACCGCATAACCCTCGTTTTCAAAATATAATTTGAGCAGATCGCAAATATTTGCGTCGTCATCTACTATAAGAATTTTGGTGTCAAGCATCATTCCACCTCCAAATACAACATTCTACCCTTTAATTATAGCATACATTTTTCGGTTTTGCAAAGGGTTTTTAAATTTTTTAACGGAAATGTCGCATTTTTTATCAAAATATACCAATTTTGTTCACAAAAAGGAACGGTCAATGACCGTTCCTTTTGAAATTTAAACGTTTTTTACAGTAATATTGTCAAACATCTTCTTTACGTCAGCAGGCATGGGAGGACGAGTACCCTCGGTCATACAAGCAGCCGTTCCAAAGGAACAAGCAAGACGAAGAGCATCCTCGCAGGAATCTCCTCTCGAGGAAGCAGCAAGATATCCTGCAACCGTGCTGTCCCCCGCTCCAATGGTGGACACAGGGCTCTCGATCTTAGGAACCGAGATCACCATGCGGCGAGCGCCGTCAGACCAAGCAGACCCAAGACCGCCAAGGCTTATCATAACCTCCGCGGCAAGACCTCTCTTTACAAGCTCCTCAGCTACCAGGGCAGCATCTTCGGCATCATTTATCTCTCTGCCGAGGAATGCCGCGATCTCCTGCTCGTTGGGCTTAATAAACCAAGGACGGATAGAAATAAGATCCTCGGGAGTAAGCGAGTTGGAGTCAACCGCAAGCTTTGCGCCCTTAGCGGTAATATCCTTCAAAAATTCTATTACCTCTGCCCTGCTCACGCCTTTGGGAATTCTGCCCGAGAAGGATACGAGAGTATCGGCGTCAAGCTCGCCCTCAAGCTTTGAGTAAAGCTCTCCGAGCTGCTTTGCGTCAATAGAGAAATTATCAAGACTGATTCTTGTTTCTGGGGCATTTGCAGGATGAACGGTTATATTCTCACGAATTCTTCCCTCTACGTACATTGGCACGTAGTTCACGCCGTCCTCAACCATATCCTGCTCGAACTGAGCTCCGTTCTCCTTGCCGAGAATAACGTACGCCAGATTCTTAAAGCCGTTGAACTCAAGAGCACGGGATATGTTTATTCCCTTTCCTCCCGCATCGCAGACCACGGTCTTTACGTAGTTCTCCTTTTCGGGAGTAAAGCTGTCAAGCCCGTAGTGCAGGTCAAACGCAGGGTTCAGAGTTATAGTGATTATCTTCTTCATATGTACCTCTCGGGCAGTAGTTTTCATTTTATATCCCCATTGAAAGATGTGACATTTTGTGTTATAATTATAACACAATGAGCGGAATCGTTCAATATTTAGAGTAAAAATTGATAAAAAATCGTTAAACGTTTATTTTCTAACCCAAATCAATCACACTCGAAAGTTATCACGACGATAGGAGATATTTCGTTATGAAAAATACGAAGGAAGCAAAAAAACAAAAAAACAAAAAAATCATAAGCAGAGTGATCATTTATTCAATATTTGCAATCTGTTTTTGCTTAGTGCTGTACTTCGCAACGTGCGCTTATAAGGACGCGGAAAAGCCCTCCTCTCCAACCGAAACCGAATCCCCAACCGAAAGCACCGATTCTCCTCTTCCGTCCAAAATGATACCGATATTGTTCTGGGACGGTGACACGGTTATTGCGCAAATAGAGGTAAGAAGCGGCACTAAGTTGTCCGATGCAATAGAGCAATTCCCATCCATCCCCGAGAAAAAGGGACATAACGGAAAGAGCTGGGAGTATAATATGTCCATGGACGACAAGATCGTCAACCAGCTGGACGTCTATGCCCAATACGAGGCAAAGACATATACAGTAAGATTTGAGTGTCCCTCTGAATCAGGCACATATATCGTCGAGCGAACGGTAACATACGGTTGCATAATAGACGATTATCCCGAGGCATACGACTACGACGGCAAGAAAATTTTTTCTCATTGGCAATATGAGGAATACGATATTCATAGAAATACCGCGTGGGAGATCGACGTTGACAACACTCTTCTCACTCCTGCTTTTAAAGATTATTCCTATACACTGTTCTACGAAGCTCGTGACGATGGAACTATTTCTATCACAGGCGCCAAGGGCAACATATCCAACCTTATAATACCTTCAATATATAGAGGCTTAACCGTATTCGGCGTTGCAGAAAACGCATTCAAAGGAAACAAAGATATCATATCGATCTACCTCGGAGAGGGAGTATCCGAGATAGGCGCTAACGCCTTTGCAGACTGCAAAAATATTTCAAGCATATTCCTTGGCAAGGGTATAAAGACCATAGGCGAGAATGCTTTCTATGGAATTGACAGCGCAGCCATTACCACAATTTCTATGTTTTCAGGAGTAGAAAAAATAGGAAACAGTGCTTTTGCTCCCGCGGTAAGCTATTTTTCAGGCGCGCCTTTCTTCCTGTACGGTGATATAAACGATTACGCCATGATAGATTTCGGCGACGAATACTCCAGCCCGTTTGCAAATCGCAATCTCTACCTCAACAATGAAGCCGTAAGCGAGATCACCCTGGACAAGGCAGAGTACATATCCGCCTACGCCTTCAACAACTGCTCGGGCATCAGCAAATACACCCTAGGCTCATCGGTCAAAAAGATCGGCTCCATGGCGCTTTATATGGATTTTTACCAAACCTCCTCTATCTACTACGAGGGCAGCCTTGACCAGTGGTGCGCAATGAAGCTCGACGAGTTGTGGTTTGCAGGAACCATGAATGAAATAACCTCAAACGGAATCTTCGCATTGGACGTAAAATTTCATCTGTACTGCAACGGAGAGCTTGTAGAAAAGGTGGAATTCCCAGAGAATATGACCGCTGTGCCCGATCTTGTATTCTACGGTTGCAGCAGCATCAAGGAGATCGTGCTCCACGAAAATATAACCTCTATCGGCATAGGCGCATTCGCATACACGTCGATATCCTCCATAACCCTGTCCGACAATCTCGAGGAGATAGGCTTCTATGCATTTAAAGAATGCAATAATTTGAGTGCCTCAACCACCTACGGCACGCTCAAATATATCGGCAACGAGAAAAATCCTTACGTAGCAGTTATCGGCTCTGACGAAACACTTGGAGAATATATAGGCCTTCACGAAGACACGAAATTCATTCTCCCCTTCTCAATGCAAAACAGCGGCGTTGTAGATGCCGTGATACCTCAGGGTGTTAAAACCATCAGCGATTTTGCTTTCAGAGACTGCGGGCATTTAAAAACCGTTACCCTCCACGATAGCGTAACCCAGATCTGCGACTCTGCGTTCTCTTACTGCGGAGAGCTTACGTCTATCTCTATCCCCTCTTCGATGACAAAAATAGGCAGCTACGCCTTTTCAAACTGCAAAAAGCTGACCGCCATTGAGCTTCCCGAGGGACTTTTGGAAATAGGCGAATACGCATTTACCGAATGTAAGGCGCTTACCGAGGTCATCATTCCCCTTTCCGTTACCCGAATCGGAGAAGGAATTTTCAACGGATGCACCAACCTCAAAAAGATAGTCATTCCCTTTGTGGGCGAAAGCTTAAATAACAACGCCCCCGTATATACCGTTCACAAGGATGGAGAAAACGAATACTATACCGTTAACACCACACATACCTTTGATCATCTTTTCCTTGGCGAGTACGGCACAAACCTCCCCACAAATCCGCTCGAGGTCATCGTGTGCGGAGGAAACATAAAAGAGTTTGCATTCCAAAACGAAAGCATTGCAGGTTTAATAAAGAAGCTTACCTTCCTTGAGGATGTAAAACACATTGAGAACGGATCTCTTTACGGTTGTACAAGCATTGAATTCTTGACCATAAAGTATATAGACACCAAAGCAGAAACGATCGAAGACGTCGTATATACCCTGTTTGGAGGTCATTACCCCTTCAGTTTGCATACGGTAGATATCGGCTGAGCTATTCAGTAATATCCCCAAGGCGGTGGCATTTGTCCACCGCCTTTATTTTAATGAAATCTTCCCGATATTTTTACAATGGCTCTTGAAAAATTTACAAAAATATATTATAATATTTGTATAATAGATAATTGTGTGTATTTTTAAGAATAGCACAGCACCTCTTCAAAAACGTGAAAAATTAAAGGAGAAATATAAAAATGAAACTTGGTATCGTAGGACTTCCCACCGTGGGAAAAAGTACGCTCTTTAACGCGCTGACAAACGCCGGCGCCGAGTCTGCAAACTACCCCTTCTGCACCATCGAGCCTAACGTAGGCGTGGTTGCCGTTCCCGACAGCAGACTTGACTATCTTGCAAAGATGCACAACCCCGAAAAATATACTCCCGCCGTCATCGAATTCGTTGACATCGCAGGTCTTGTTAAGGGCGCGTCCCGCGGAGAGGGTCTTGGCAACAAGTTCCTTTCTCACATTCGTGAGGTTGACGCTATCCTTCACGTTATCCGTTGTTTCGAGGACGACAACATCATCCACGTTGACGGCAATATCAACTCGCTTCGTGACCTTGAAACCATAAACCTTGAGCTTATCTTCTCTGATATCGAGATGGTAGAGCGCAGAATAGACCGCACCAAGAAGGCTATGAAGGGAGACAAGACTCTGGCTTCCGAGCTTGAGGTATATGAGAAGCTTCACGCCGCTCTTACCGAGGGCAAGTGCGCTCGTGAGGTAGAGCTCGACGAAAGCGAGCTTGCATATCTTTACGACACCCCCCTGCTCACCATGAAGCCTGTTATCTACGTTGCAAACGTAAGCGAGGACGAGGCAGGATCAGAGCCCGTGGGCAACCGCAACTACGATGCTCTTAAGGAGCAGGCAGCTCGCGAGCACTCCCAGATAATCCCCATCTGCGCTCAGCTTGAAGCAGAGATCGCAGAGCTCGACGGCGAGGAAAAGGCAATGTTCCTTGAGGATATGGGCATCAGCGAAAGCGGTCTTGACCGTCTTATCAAGGCAAGCTACGCCCTCCTCGGACTTATCAGCTATCTCACCGCAGGCCCCCAGGAGGTACGCGCTTGGACTATCGTTAAGGGAACCAAGGCTCCTCAGGCGGCAGGAAAGATACATAGCGACTTCGAGAGAGGCTTTATCAGAGCAGAGATCGTTTCCTTTGACGACCTTGTAAAGCACGGCTCTATGAACGCCGTAAAGGAAGCAGGTCTTTACAGAAGCGAAGGTAAGGACTACGTTGTTAAGGACGGAGATATCGTTCTCTTCCGCTTCAACGTTTAATAGGTGACGTTATGAGAATGAGAAAGAAAAAGCACGGAGCAGAGCGCATCGAGGCCTGCGCCGAGCTTCGTATAGCCGATGCGGCGCTGATGAAGGAGGGCTTTGACGACATCTTCCCCACATCCGCTCCCGTACATATGGAAATAGGCTGCGGCAAGGGCAACTTTGCCTGCGGAATGGCAAAAAAATACCCCCACGTAAACTTCGTGGCGGTAGAACGCGTGGCAGACGTTTGCTGTATTGCCCTTGAAAAGGCAAAGGCCTCGGCAGATCAGCGCGAGAGCGACAACCTTCGCTTCCTTATAGGAGATGCAAAAACTCTTGCAGAGAACGTTAAGCCCCACTCTCTTGATTGCATATACCTCAACTTCAGCGATCCCTGGCCCAAGAAGGGTCACGCTAAGCGCCGCCTTACTCACCGCGGATTCCTCGAGATATATCGCGGACTTCTCAAGGAGGACGGAATACTCAAGCTCAAGACCGACAACGTAGGACTGTTTGATTTCAGCCTGGAGGAGTTTGAGGCGCTTGGTATGGATATTATCTGGCAGACCAGAGATCTCCACTCCAGCGAGAAAAACGAGGACAACGTAATGACCGAGTATGAGAAGAACTTCTCCGAGAAGGGCTTTAACATCTGCTCGGCTTGGGTAAGATTTAAATAACACGAAAGGGGTGTTTCCATGGAGCCGTCAGGCGTGCTTATCATAAATAAGCAGGAGGGTGTTACCTCCCACGATATAGTGAACAAAATACGCAGGCTCTACGGTACGCGCCGAGTAGGTCATACGGGCACTCTTGACCCCATGGCAACAGGAGTTCTGACCGTGCTTGTGGGAAGAGCGGCAAAGGCGGCTGAATACCTCAGCGCCGACAGAAAAGAGTATATCGCCACTCTCCGTCTTGGAATCACTACCGATACCGAGGACGTTACGGGAACCGTGCTGACCACTGCAGAGTCGCTTCCCTCCCCTGAGCTTGTCGAAAGGGCTGTCAAGGGATTTGTGGGCGATATAATGCAGATACCTCCCATGTACAGCGCTCTCAAGGTCGACGGACAGAAGCTCTGCGATCTTGCAAGAAAGGGCGTCAGCATCGAGAGACGTCCCAGACCCATAACCGTTTATTCCATCGAATGCACACCCACCAATAGCCCCTCTGACTATATCCTTCGCGTGTCCTGCTCGGCAGGAACCTATATCCGCACCCTTTGCGCCGACATTGGCGCTTCGCTTGGATGCGGCGGCGCTATGGCGACCCTCTGTCGCTCTGCCGCAGGAGATTTCTCTCTTGAGGGCTCTCACGCCACCGAGGAAATAGAGGCTTTGACGGTCGAAGAGCGCGAGGCTCTGCTTCTGCCCGTGGAAAGCCTGTTCTCGGAGCTTCCCGCCATATCTCTCCCCGCCTTTTACGAAAGACTTTCGAGAAACGGCTGTGAGATATACCAAAAGAAGATTCGAACCTCGTTCGATATAGGACAGCGCGTGCGCCTTTGCAACGAAAAGGGAGAATTCTACGCCCTCGGCGAGGTAAAGGAATACGAAAACGGAAGCGCAGTAAAGTCGATAAAAATGTTCGATATATAAAAAAAGAAAACCGAGCGATCGGTTTTCTTTTTTTATTCAGTTCAGACGACTTACTTCTGTACGGAAATAACGATAACTGCCGCAACTGCAACTACAACGAATACTATTGCAAGAATAGTGGTAATAGTGCTGAAAAGCTTGTCCTTGGACTTGCCCTTTCCCTTAGATGCAAATCCGCCTGCGGAACCGGTAATAGTGCTGGACAGGCTCTTGTCCTTACCCGACTGCATAAGAACGCAGGCGATAAGCGCCGCTGCAAGAACTATAAGAATTATACCGAGTGCAATTTCCATGCTACACCTCCAAAATTTCATCATCAAGACTCCCCTACGGGAGCAGAGAATAATTAACTACCCTATTGTACCATAAAGACAAGGAAAAATCAATAGTATTTTACAATTTTCTTAAAATATCTTAAAAAGGCTGTTGCAAAAGCAACAGCCTTATGTTTTTTATTAGCCGAAGAAATCGTCGGAGCCGCCTTCGCCACCTACGGTGTAATTAAGAGCGGAGATAATGCAGTAGCCTTCCAATTCAACCTTTTCGCCCGTAAATTTGCCATCTTCTGCTCTGGTAGTAGCCACACACTTAATATAAGCCCACTGACCGTCAGCAGAAACCGAAATAATAGTAACCTCAGCATCCTTTGCGACCTGACCGATAATGCACGCCGCATCAAAAGCAATAGCATCAACCACCTTAGGATTGGTAAGGTACAAGGGGTACTTACGAAGATTAGCATTGCTGCTGCTTCCAAGATTGGTGATCTTGGAGGTTACGGGAGTCTCAAGAGTCTCAAACTTTACTGCCTTCTCGTTGGTAGTGATAAGATCGTTAGCGATGTATCCCTCGATCTCACCAAGCTTAACCTTGCTCCACTTGTTGTTAGCCTCTATACGCTGAAGAGCGGTACCGAACTTAACGGTCTCAAGCTTTGTAGAAGTTGTCTTTGCGCTCTCGCGAATAGCTGCGGGATATACAACGTAAACCGTATCGTTCTTAGTAACGAAAGAAGTTCCGATAACTGTGCCGCTATTGCCTGCGCCGGTTTCGTCGCCTTCCTCTGCGGTATCTTCATTTGCATCGGGGTTGGTAACGTCGTTAAAGAAGTCGTCGTTAGGAGCTTCAGTTTCCTCAGGCTTGTCACCGCAAGCTACGAGAGCCACGGAAAGCATCATTATAAGCGCAAGAATAAGAGCAAGTGTTTTTTTCATTTTCATTCTCCTTAAATTTATCTATGATTCGCTAATTTTAAACATCTCAAAGTACGGCAAAACACCTTTGCCATATACACATTTTATTATAGCATAACATCATTGTTTATGTCAAGTACCAAAACCACTTTTTTTAGAAAAATTATATAATTATATACTATCTTTAGAGATAAGCAATTTTATTGCCTCGACAGCGGTGATTATGGCCTTTTCGGTATCGTGCTCCTCGTCTTTGCCGTTGTCAAGACCCAGCAGATATCTCTCCTGATTCCACACCGAAAGGAAGACCGCTCCCGTGCTTATTCCAAGGCTTGCGCCTACGGTGAAAAGCGTTGCCGCCTCCATCTCGCTGGCAAGCACTCCAAGGCGCTTCCAAGCCTCCCATTTTGCAAGGAGATCCGAGGATATGGGCATTCTGTCGGGAGAATGCTGACCGTAGAAGGAGTCCTTGCTCTGCACTACTCCGCAATGACTTGCATAGCCCAATTTTTCTGCGCTTTCCATAAGAGCCACAAGCACGCGAGGCGAGGGCACGGCAGGAAATATAGAGGGCGCGTATTCGTGGGAGGTTCCGTCCTGTCTGACGGCTCCGTTAGCTATGACTATATCCCCCGAGCGCACGTCAACCGCAACGCCTCCACAGGTGCCGACTCTTATCATCGTACGGGCTCCGCAGGCGTAAAGCTCCTCTACCGCAATAGCCGTAGACGGACCGCCTATTCCCGTAGAGCACACGGTCACAAGCTTGCCCGAAAGATATCCGTTCCAGATATTATATTCTCTGTTCATTCCCACATGAACGGGGTTTTCAAGAAATGACGCTATCTGCTCACATCTGCCGGGGTCTCCGGGGAGAATACAATACTCGCCCACCTGTCCTGCAGACACTCCTATATGGTACTGTTTTCCGTCGGTCTTAAGCATAAAACACCTCCAAAAAATCTATATATCTGATTATATTTTATCATATAAAATTCAAAAGTCAAGGCATAAATTTCCCCTTTTGTGCCACACTAAGGTCAATTATAACTAATTCGCGGGAGGATATGTCGAAAAATGCAAAATCGTATACTGAAATTCAAGGGCGCCGCCATAAGCTCCGCCGCCTCGGTGGTGGGAAAATGGGAATACGAGGGGCCCCTCGGCGAATGCTTTGACCTTCACGACTCCACCGATAAATTCGGGATGAATACCTGGGAGCGAGCCGAAAGCGAGATGCAACGCCTTGCATTCAACACCGCCTTAGCGAAGCTGTCGGCGTCAGAGCAGACTGTGGACGCTCTCTTTGCGGGAGACCTGCTTAACCAGTGCGTAGGCTCGTCCTACGGACTTCTCGACTTCGATATTCCCTATTTCGGGCTCTACGGCGCTTGCTCTACCGCCGCAGAGGGGCTGATGCTTGCATCAATGGCGGTATCGGCAGGATATTTCACACGAGCGGCGGCGGTGACCTCCTCCCACTATTGCTCCGCCGAGCGACAGTACCGCTCCCCCGTAGAATACGGAGCTCAGCGCTCACCCACTGCTCAGTGGACTGTAACGGGAGCGGGAGCGTTTATCATATCGGGCGACGGACGGGTCAAGGTCACCGAAGCCCTCCCCGGTATCGTAGTGGAAAAGGGCATCTGCGACGCTTCAAATATGGGAGCGGCAATGGCTCCTGCGGCTGCTGACACCCTGCTCAGATATTTCAAAAGCTCGGGCAGAAGGCCCTCTGATTTTGACCTTATAGCAACAGGTGACCTTGGAAACGAGGGCGGCGATATCCTCTGTGAGCTTCTGCTCTCCGAGGGGCTTGATATAAGGGAGCAATACAACGATTGCGGAAAGATGATATACAACGTAAAGGAGCAGGATAAGCACGCAGGAGGCTCGGGCTGCGGCTGCTCTGCGGTAGTCCTCGCATCCTATATTCTCCCAAAGCTTGAGCGAGGAGAAATGCGCGACGTTCTTCTATTAGGAACGGGAGCTATGATGAGCCCGTCAAGCATACAACAGGGGCTTTCGATCCCCGCAGTAGCCCATCTCATTCGCCTTTCCTCGAGAGAGTAAACACAAGGAGATCATATGGAATTTGCAGATTATATACGCGCCTTTTTAGTGGGCGGCGCGCTATGTGTGATAGCCCAGATTTTGCTTGACAAGACCAGCCTGACCCCCGCAAGAATACTTGTGGGATACGTGGTGGCGGGAGTTATCCTCGGCGCCGTCGGTCTTTACGAGCCATTAGTGGAATTTGCAGGAGCAGGAGCAAAAACGCCCCTGACAGGCTTCGGATACGCCATATCCCAAGGCATCAAAAAAGCGGTCGACGAAAAAGGACTTCTTGGCGCCCTTACGGGAGGCTTTACCGCCGCCTCGGCAGGCATCGCCGCCGCTCTGTTCTTCAGCTTTATAGCGTCGCTTGTATTCAGGAGCAAGAAT
>JAZQVZ010000105.1:0-4836 GCA_045632105.1 Eubacteriales bacterium
ATGGAGAGATAGCAGCTTTTAAGGCATTGGCGCAGATCGGAGAATAACTTTTAATGAAAAGTAAATTTACATCAATAGGCATTCTTCTTTTAGCGGCAATTATATGGGGCTTTGCGTTCGTTGCTCAGGTTGAAGGAACCAAATATATAGGTTGCTTTACTATGAACGGAGTTAGGTTTTCGCTTGGTGTGATAGCCTTGCTTCCGGTTGTACTGATATTCGAGCGTGGTCGCACTGAAAAGGCAGAAAGACAAAGAACGGTTAAGGCATCGCTTATAACCGGAACGGTTCTTTTCTGTGCATCGACACTTCAGCAGTTTGGTATTCAAATAACCGCAAGCGCAGGAGTTTCAGGATTCATTACCGGACTTTATATGATACTTGTTCCGCTTAGCTACTTTTTGTTTTTTAGAAGAAAAACGGGGGCAAACGTGTGGATCGGCGCAGTGATTGCATTGCTTGGTCTTGTTTTGCTGTGCTATAAGCAGGGTGACGGATTTACGTTTGGTCTTGGGGAAGTGTTGCTTCTTATCGGCTCGTTCTTCTGGACCGCACACGTTATGCTCATAGACCATTTCGGAAAGGATCTACGTTCGCTTCACTATTCTTGCGGACAGTTTGCCGTGTGTGCCGCTCTCGGGCTTATATGTATGTTTGTTTTCGAGGACGTAAGCGTGTCTGCGCTTCTTGATGCGAAGTGGGCTCTGCTTTATTGTGGAGTTATGTCTAGCGGTATCGCTTATACGCTGCAGGTGGTAGGGCAAAAGCACGCCGATCCCTCATATGCGGTCATTGTACTTTCTACCGAATCTGCATTCAGCGCAATAGGTGGAGCCCTGTTCGGCATAGATCACATTTCGTGGGTTGGATATATTGGCTGTACGCTTATGTTTGTGGGAATAATCTGCACTCAGATTACTCGCAAGCATAAAAATGATCTTGGCTTGGAATATGCCAAAAAATAAAAGCAAATGCTAACACCGTGGAGGTGTAGCATATGGATAAAAGAAAAAAGACAGACTTTTGGAAGGGGGTTATCGTAGGGCTGTGGACTTTCGGTGCAGTTTCTGCGGTAATGCTTATCGTCTTTTGGATGATGTTTTAAGGAGAAAAATGAGAATTGACAAATTTTTGAGTTTGACAGGTTGTTGCTCAAGAGCCGATGCAAAAAGAGCGGTGCGAGGGAAATGCGTAACCGTTAACGGCGCTGTGCCCAAAAGCTCCGACATTAAGATAGACCCAAATGTTGATGAGGTATGCTATTACGGTAAGAAGGTGATATACCGTGAGTATAACTATATAATGCTCAATAAACCTGAGGGTGTTGTCAGTGCAACTGATGACGGAAGGGACAAGACAGTTCTTGATTTGCTTCCGGATGACGTGCGAAATGATAGAATGTTCCCCTGTGGACGTTTGGACAAGAACACTCTTGGACTTATGCTGATAACCGACAACGGTGATCTTGCGCACGAGCTGCTTTCCCCGAAAAGTCACGTAAGTAAGAAATATCGTTTCAAAGCGGAGCATCCTCTGACTGCCGATGAAGCGGTTAAGTTTGAGGATGGGCTGGTGCTTGAGGACGGATACGTTACGTTGCCTGCCAAGATTGAGCTTACAGGCGAGGGCGACGAGGGAATTATAACTCTCACCGAGGGAAAATATCACCAGATAAAAAGAATGCTTATATCGCTTGACAACAAGATAACCTATCTTGAGCGAATAACCTTTGGGCCTCTTACTCTTGATACGGGGCTGCAGCGAGGTGAATGGAGATATCTTAACGACGACGAGGTAGAGGCACTGAAAAGCCACAAAAGCCAAGTTAAAAAATAATTATTACGGAGAACTGCTATGGACATTATAAAGAAGCTTGCTGAAGAGTTTAAGATAAAGGTAGAGCAGGTAGAAAAGACCGTTGCTCTTATTGATGACGGAAATACCATACCCTTTATTGCGAGATACAGAAAAGAGGAAACCGGAAGCCTTGACGATAATATACTGCGAGATCTTGATGACAGACTTACCTATCTGCGCAATATAGAAAAGAGAAAAGAAGAGGTCAAGAATCTTATTACCGAAATGGGAAAGATGACCGACGAGATCGCTCTTGCTATTGACAACGCACAGACCATAACCGAGGTCGACGATATATACAGGCCCTTCAGACCCCACAGAAAGACTCGTGCATCTGTGGCAAGAGAGCGTGGGCTCGAGCCTTTGGCAGAGCTTATTCTCGCTCAGGAGAGCGTATATTCGCCCTCTATCGAGGAACAGGCGGCTGGATTTATCAATGAAGAGTTGCAGGTAGAAAGCGCTGAGGCTGCGTTGGCGGGCGCTTGCGATATTATAGCGGAGAGTGTGTCTGATAACGCGGAGTTCCGTAAGACGGTCAGAAAGATAACCTTTGATACAGGATTCATGGTCACCAAGGCAGCTACTGAGGAGGATACCGTTTACGCACAGTATTACGATCATTCTGAGCCTATCGCAAAGATCCCCTCCCATAGAGTTCTCGCTATAAACAGAGGAGAGAATGAGGAGAAGCTTAAGGTCAGTATCAGTGTTGAAAAGGGAATAATCCTTAACTATCTTTGTACCGAAATGATAACCAATCTCAAGAGCTCTGCGGCTAAATATATTGAGAATGCAGTTATCGACAGCTATGATAGATTGATCGCTCCTTCCATTGAACGCGAGATCAGAAATGATCTTTTTGATAATGCAAGCGAGGGTGCAATAAAGCTTTTTGCTGAAAACCTCAAGCATTTGCTTATGCAGTCGCCTCTTAAGGGGAAGACGGTTCTCGGCTTTGACCCCGGTTATATAAACGGCTGTAAGACCGCAGTTGTTGATAAGACGGGAAAGGTGCTTGATACTGCTGTGGTATATCCCACCACTAAGTCCAAGTTCAAGACTGAGGAAGCGGCGAAGATCATCAAGAAGATGGTAGAGAAGTACCATGTAGACGTTATTGCTATTGGAAACGGCACCGCATCTCGTGAGAGTGAGATATTTATTGCCGATACCCTCAAGGATGTAAATTATGATTGCAAATATATCATCATAAGCGAGGCGGGAGCATCCGTGTATTCCGCATCGAAGCTTGCGGCTGAGGAATTTCCTGAGTTTGACGTAATGCAGCGTTCTGCTGTATCTATCGCCAGAAGACTTCAGGATCCTTTGGCAGAGCTTGTAAAGATAGATCCTAAGTCCATAGGTGTTGGTCAGTATCAGCACGATATGAAGCCTGCAAGACTTGACGGAGCGCTTCAGGGCGTAGTTGAAGATTGCGTTAACTCGGTCGGCGTAGATCTTAATACAGCATCCTATTCCTTGCTTTCCTATATATCGGGTATAAACACTACCGCCGCAAAGAATATAGTAAAGTACCGCGAGGAGAACGGGGAATTCAAGACAAGAGCGGCTATCCTCAAGGTTCCGAGAATAGGCGCAAAGGCATTTGAACAGTGCGCAGGATTTTTGAGAGTTCCTCATTCTAAGGAGATACTTGATAACACAGGTGTTCACCCTGAGTCCTATGATGCGGCACATAAGCTTCTTGCTATCTTTGGTTATTCCGAGAAGGACGTAGCTGAGGGCAAGCTTTCCGAGCTTCCCGAGAAGATAAAGGAGTACGGTTCTGCAAAGGTTTGTAGCGAGTGTGGAATAGGCGCGCCTACGCTCCACGATATCGTTAGCGAGCTGCTCAAGCCCGGCAGAGATATTAGAGATAGTCTTCAGCCTCCTATTCTGCGTCAGGACGTAATGGGCATCGAGGATATCAAGCCTGATATGGTGCTTAACGGAACTGTTAGAAACGTAATCGACTTTGGCGCATTTGTGGATATTGGAGTACATCAGGACGGTCTAGTTCATATTTCTGAGCTTGCAGATAGATTTATTAAGCATCCTTCAGAGGTTGTTTCGGTGGGAGATCAGGTCGAGGTAAGGGTTCTTTCGGTAGATCTTAAGAAAAAAAGAATTGCTTTGTCTATGAAAAAGGGAAAGGCGCGTTAACAAAAAAGCAAGCAAAAATCGCAAAAACGTACATTTTTGTGTATGTTGCACAAATGGGCGCGTAAAATTTTATAGAATTACCCACTTTCATTTTTAGTGAAAATTTGGTATAATAATAGAGTAGATTAGACAAGTGTAATTATGTCAACTTTGCAATAAATTTAGGAGGCTCAAAAGATATGGCAAGTTTATCTCTTAGACACATTTATAAGAAATATCCGGGCGGCGTAACCGCAGTTTCGGATTTCAACCTCGAAATTAAAGACAAGGAATTTCTCGTTTTCGTAGGTCCCTCCGGTTGTGGTAAGACTACCACTCTGCGTATGATCGCAGGTCTTGAGGAGATCACCGAGGGTGAGCTTTTCATTGGCGATAGATTAGTTAACGACGTAGCTCCTAAGGACAGAGAGATCGCGATGGTTTTCCAGAACTACGCTCTTTATCCTCATATGTCCGTTTTCGAGAATATGTCCTTCGGCCTTAAGCTTAATAAGGTTCCTAAGGAAAAGATCAAGAGACTTGTTGAAGAAGCAGCAAGAATTCTTGATATAACCCACCTTCTCGACAGAAAGCCCAAGGCGCTTTCCGGAGGTCAGAAGCAGCGTGTTGCTCTCGGAAGAGCGATCGTTCGTGAGCCCAAGGTATTCTTGCTTGACGAGCCTCTCTCCAACCTCGATGCTAAGCTTCGTGCAGCCATGAGAACCGAGCTTACAAAGCTCCACAAGCGTGTAGGAACCACCTTTATCTATGTAACTCACGACCAGGTAGAGGCTATGACCATGGCTACCAGAATCGTTGTTATGAAGGACGGTATCA
>JAZQVZ010000106.1:0-7431 GCA_045632105.1 Eubacteriales bacterium
GAGCTCGAATATGCAGATGAGGTCACTCTCGGACGCGCTATCGAGGGCAGACAGGACGTATAATCAAAGCACCGCAAAGAGATCTTTGCGGTGCTTTGATTATATTAAATAAAAATTTAAATTTTTAATCAATAAAATATCAAAATAATGTTTACAAATCGGGAAAAATGTAGTAAAATATATAGAGTAAAATATGTTGAAAGGCGAATGGCTTTATGAACGTTTGTGAACCTAAATATAAGAGAATTCTTTTGAAGCTGTCGGGCGAAGCACTGTCCGGAAAAGACGGTATTCTTGATTTTGATTTTATCGCATCTGTTGCTAAGGTATTGAAGCAGTGTGTTGATGCAGGAGTACAGGTCGGAGTTATTGTCGGCGCAGGAAATATCTGGCGTGGTAGACAGGGCGGAGATATGGACAGAGTAAGAGCAGACCATATGGGTATGCTGGCTACTACTATAAACTCCTTGGCACTTCAGGACACCTTTATCCAGAACGGACTCGATACCGTGGTTATGACAGCCGTTGAGATGAAGACCTTTGCGGAGCAGTACGTTACCCGTGATGCCATAGCGGCTCTCGAGAGCGGTAAGGTGGTAGTGTTCGGTGGCGGACTCGGCTCTCCCTTTTTCTCCACTGATACAGCAGCGGCTCTTCGAGCAGCAGAGATAAAGGCTGATGCAATACTTATGGCAAAGAACATAGACGGTGTTTACAGCGCAGATCCCAAGACCGATCCTACCGCTGTTCGTTACGATGAGATCACCTATCAGGAGGTCATCGCAAAGGAGCTTAAGGCGCTTGATATGACCGCAACGGCATTCTGCCTTGAAAACGGAATTCGCGCATATGCGTTTGGCCTTAAGGATCCCATGAACATCTATCGCGTAGCTATGGGCGAAAAGATAGGCACCGAGCTTCACAAATAATTTGAATTAAAAAGAAATATACTATATACGGAGGACTTTAATATGAAACTCAATACTAAGGATTTTGAAACAAAAATGCAGAAGGCAATTGCTGCTTACGAGGAGAACCTTACCGTTATCCGCGCAGGTCAGGCTAATACCGCTGTTCTTTCTAAGGTTATGTTCGAGTACTGGGGAGCGCCCACTGCTCTTACCTCTATGGCTGATATCCGCGTAGCAGACACTAAGACCGTTACCATTACCCCTTATGATGCTTCTACTCTTAAGGCAATGGAGAAGGCTATCCTTGCTTCTGACGTAGGAATCACTCCTACCAATGACGGTAAGGTTATCCGCCTGGTATTCCCTCAGCCCACCGAGGAGCGCCGCAAGGAGCTTGCTAAACAGGTTCAGAAGATGGGTGAGGATGCAAAGGTTGCTATCCGTAATATCAGAAGAGATGCTAATGATCTCTGCAAGAAGATGAAGAAGGATGGCGAGATGACGGAGGACGAACAGAAGGCATCCGAAAAGTCTATTCAGGATCTCACCGACAAGTACGTTAAGGACGTTGACGGTGTAACCGCTAAGAAAGAAAAGGAAATCATGCAGATCTGACTTACTTAGAGCAGGGCGGGTTTTTTGCCCGTCCCTGCTTTTTTAATTATTGCGATTTTATCGGAGGATTTGCCGTGAGCGTAAGAATAATAGATAAGAAATTTGAGGAGTGTCCAATAAAGCATATAGCTTTTATCATGGACGGAAACGGAAGATGGGCTAAAAAGCGCGGAATGCCTCGCGAATACGGACACAAGGCAGGAGCTAAGACCTTTGAAATGGTCTTGGAGCGATGCAGCCAGTATGGTATTGAAGCGGTAACCTTTTACGTTTTTTCAACCGAGAATTGGAAACGCTCCGAAAGAGAAGTTAACGCGCTGATGAAGCTTCTTGATGAATATCTTGACGAATGCGAAAAGCAGCTTCTCAGTAAAGAAAAAAATATGCGTTTTGTTTTTCTTGGAGACAAGAAGCCTTTTTCAAAGCCTCTTCGTGAAAAAATGGAAAGAATGGAAGAGCTTTCGCGCAATAACACAAGAATAGTTAATCTCGCAATAAATTATGGCGGAAGAAGTGAGCTTACGCATGCTTTTGAAACCCTCGCAAAGGAAGGTAAAAAAGAGGTCAGTGAGGAGGATATATCTCGCGCTCTTTATACCAAGGATTCTCCGGAGCTTGATATGATAGTCAGAACGGGCGGAGATCTTAGAATATCAAACTTCCTGCTTTGGCAGGCCGCGTACGCTGAGCTTTATTTTACCGATAAGCTTTGGCCTGACCTTACCGAAAAAGACGTTGACGATATAATAAAAGATTTTGAGCGCCGCCAGCGCAGATTTGGCGGAGTGTGAAAGGATAGTTTATGTTAAAGAGAATAATTACTGCTATTTGCGCTATTATAGTTTTGCTGCCGATCCTCTGGTTTTCCGATACCGTTCTTTTTTCTGCGGCGGCAGCCATAGCAACCGTTATATGTATTTTTGAAATTTTCAAATGTATGGGCTTGGATAAAAACTGGGCTCTTTCAACTCCTGCATATCTGGCAGCAGTAACCTTTCCGTTTGTTCAAAGACTGTTCTCCGAAAAGGTTTATGTTGCAGCAATTGCATTCATGGCAGCCTGTGCGTATTTGATATACGTTTTTGCATTGATAGTTTGGTCTCACGGAAAGCTTACATATAAGGATGCTGCATCCTCATTCCTTACTGCCACCTATATTATACTTGCAATGAATATGCTTGTTTACATAAGAGACTTCGGTGACATTGGAAAATACATTTATTTGTTGGTATTTTTGGGCGCTTGGGTAACCGACACCTTTGCATACTTTGTAGGTGTTTTCTTTGGAAAGCACAAGCTTATAGAGGACGTAAGCCCCAAGAAAACCATAGAAGGAAGCATTGGCGGAATCGTTTTCTGCATACTTGGATTTTTAGGATTCGGTCTTGTGGTCGATAAATTCTTTGGTTGCGCACCGAACTACATATTCCTTGCAGTAAGCGGCGCTATAATTTCGGTAATATCTCAAATAGGTGACCTTATTATGTCGGTAATAAAAAGACATTACGGTGTCAAGGACTTCGGCAAGATATTTCCCGGTCACGGCGGTATGCTCGATAGATTAGACTCTATTCTCGCTGTATCTCTTGCATTTTCGCTTATGTGTATGTTCTCTTACATAACAGGCATCCACCTGATATAAGGAAGTTTATATGAACGAACAAAAAAGAACAATCGCCGTTCTGGGCTCTACCGGCTCGGTCGGTGAGCAAGCGCTTGACGTTGCAGATCAATTCAGACTTGAAGTAAGCTGCATCAGCGCAAACAAAAATTTTCATCGCGTTGAGGAACAGGCAAGAAAGTTCGGCGTTAGAGCAGTTGCTATGGCCGATAGCAGTGCCGCAAACGAGCTCAAGGTACGACTTGCAGACACTGATATAAAAATATATTCCGGCGATAATGGAATATGCGAAATGATTTCTGAGCAGAGCCAACAGACCGTAGTAAACTCTATTATTGGAGAAGCAGGACTTAAGCCCACTCTTGCCACAATAGATGCCGGATGTCGTTTGGCACTTGCTAACAAAGAGTCGCTCGTGGTTGCTGGTGACATTGTTATGTCGAGAGCAAAAGAGAAAAACGTAGAGATACTTCCTGTTGACAGCGAGCATTCAGCCATATTCCAGTGTTTAAAATCAGGTAAGCAAAATGAAATAAAAAGGATATTGCTTACAGCATCGGGCGGACCGTTTTTTGGTCGCACCCGCGATGAAATGAAGAACATCGACGTATCTGCCGCTCTGGCGCATCCTACGTGGAAGATGGGAGCAAAGATAACCGTGGATTCTGCAACTCTTATGAATAAGGGTTTTGAGGTTATTGAAGCTGTACATTTGTTTGGAGTGAAGCCCAGCGATATACAAGTAGTAGTACATCGCGAGAGTATAATACATTCTATGGTGGAATATATTGATAACAGCGTAATTGCTCAGCTTTCGGTTCCCGATATGCGACTTTGCATTCAATATGCGGTTACTTATCCCCACAGAGAAATAGCAGCCATTCCTTCTCTTGACCTTTTTTCTCTGTCTGCTCTTACTTTTAAAAATCCCGATACCGAAGCGTTTCCGCTTTTGAAATGCGCGTATGATTGCATATATAAGGGCGGTGCTTTGCCAGCCGTTCTTAATGCTGCAAATGAGATAGCGGTAGCAGATTTCCTTAATGGTAAAACCGAGTTTTACCGTATTAGCGAAGCTGTCTGCAATACTGTTGACAGACTTTCTGCGGCAAGTAACGTTCATTCTCTTGACGAAATATTCGAATACGACAGGGAAGCAAGAGAGATAACAAAAGAAATTTTAAAAAGCTATTAAAAGCTTTATTTTGAAAGGAAAAATACTTGATGGGTACTGCATTAACAGTGATATTTTATGCGCTGATCATGGTGCTTGTCTTTGGAGTTTTGATCTTTATACATGAATTTGGGCACTTCTTTACAGCAAGACGCTGCGGCGTTGCAGTAAAAGAATTTGCCATTGGAATGGGTCCTAAGATATTCTCCTGGAAATCAAAAAAATATGATACGCAGTACGCTCTTCGAGCATTTCCTATCGGTGGTTTCGTAAGTATGGTGGGCGAGGACGAGGAGTCGGATTCCGAGAATGCTTTTTGCAACAAAAGCGTATGGAAGAGAATGCTTATCGTTATCGCAGGCGCAGTAATGAATTTGTTGCTGGGATTTATATTGATGATGGCGGTCGTTCTTATGCAAGGTCCTATCGGTTCCACCGTGGTGGCTGAATTTGACGAGAACGCTATCTCCAGCACACAGCTTCAGGTCGGCGACGAGATAATTTTGGTAGACGGAACCAAGGTTCACAGCGGCAACGAGGTTATGTACGAAATAATGAACAAGGGATATGAGCCGATTGATCTCATAGTAAAGAGAAATGGCGAAAAAGTAACTCTCAATAACGTAGTATTTACTACCTTTGAAGAAAGTGGAGTTCTTTTTGGAGAAATGGATTTCAAGGTGCTTCGCGAGGAGCGAACCTTTGCAAATCTTATGAAACAAACCTTTTTCCGCTCGGTATCCTCGGTAAAGATGGTGTATGATTCGCTTATCGGTCTTCTCAGCGGAAGATTTGGAGTTGATGCCGTCTCCGGTCCCATAGGTGTTGCTGAAGCGGTGGGAAGCGCCGCCGAAACAGACGCCGTAAGCTTTGTTTATATAGTTTCCATTCTTACTATCAATCTTGGCGTTATGAACCTGCTTCCTTTTCCTGCACTTGACGGCGGACGCTTTGTACTGCTTGCTATTGAGGGAATAAGAAGAAAGCCTCTTAACCGTAACGTAGAGGCTTATATCAACTTCGTAGGAATCATAGTATTGTTTGCATTTATGATATTTGTTTCATTTAAAGACGTATTAAAGCTTATATTCAGGTGATTATGATTTACAACGATATTAGAAGAAGCACTAAAGAAATAAAAATAGGCGGTATTGCGATAGGATCAAAAAATCCTATCGCAATTCAGTCAATGACCAATACCGATACACACGATAAGATTGCTACGCTTAACCAGATACGCTCTCTGGAGATGGCTGGATGCGATATTGTGAGAATAACCGTTCCGGATATCGAGGCAGCTGACACGATTTCTTTTCTCAAGGAAAACGGTGTCAGAATACCTATCGTTGCCGATATTCATTTTGATCATCGAGTAGCTTTGCGCTGTGCTGAGGTAGGCGTTGATAAAATCCGTATAAACCCCGGAAATATTGGCTCAGATGACAGAGTTTTCGAGGTAGTCAAGGCGTGTAAGAGCGCAGGAATACCGATCCGAATTGGAGTAAACAGCGGCTCGCTCGAGAAAGAGATATTGCGCAAATATGGTTCTCCTTGCGCTGAGGCGCTTTGCGACAGTGCGCTCTATCACATTTCATTACTTGAAAAATACGATTTTGACGATATAGTAATTTCTATAAAGGCGTCAAATCCTTATAATATGATAAAAGCTAACCGACTTCTTGCCGAAAAATGCAACTATCCGCTCCATCTTGGAGTTACAGAAGCAGGAAGCAAGGATATTGGCTCTATAAAGAGTGCGGTTGGAATCGGCGCTCTGCTTTGCGACGGAATAGGAGATACCATACGCGTTTCTCTTACTGACAGGCCTGAAGAAGAAATAGCTGCGGCAAAGAATATTTTCAAAGCGGTTGGAGTTGAAGGTCAGTGCGGAATGGATATTGTAAGCTGTCCCACCTGCGGAAGAACCAAGATCGACCTTATCTCACTGGTTTCTTCTTTTGAAAAGAGAGCGAAAGCTGAAAACATTATGGACAAGCCTGTAAAGGTAGCTATTATGGGTTGCGTAGTAAACGGACCCGGAGAAGCTAAAGAAGCCGATATCGGAATCGCAGGAGGAAAAGGCGAGGCTGTTCTTATCCGCAAGGGCGAGATAGTAGAAAAGATATCCGAAAATGATATAGTTGAAAGACTGATACAAGAAATAAAAAAGATGTAAAAAGAAAACAGGGGGAGAAATGGCGAAAAATTTAAGAGAACTTTTTAATAAATATCTTCCCACAGAGGAACACGCCGCAATTCTCGAGGCAGGAACCGTTCTGCGTTCCAGAGTCGATAAAGAAAAGCGAATGATTGAGGTCAGAGCGGAATTTAGCAAAATAATTCCTAAAAATCACCTTTATGCTTTAGAAGAAAGCATAAAAGAGGCATATAAGATAAATTTCTGCAAAATATTGCCCAAA
The DNA here is from genome assembly GCA_045632105.1 of Eubacteriales bacterium. GTDB lineage: Bacteria > Bacillota > Clostridia > Oscillospirales > CAG-272 > HGM12713. Next base: position 6,742 of record JAZQVZ010000106.1, read on the forward strand.
TATCCGGCCGATCTTTTTGATAGCGACTACATACCCGAAATTCTTCTCGAAGCAGAACGCGTTGGCGTAGTTGCAAGAGGCTTTTTCGGTGATTACAGATATACTCTCAGCGGCAAGGAGCTTACCGTTACTATACCGTTTACACATCATGGTATCACTCTTCTGGTCGATGCAAACACTCCGAAAATTATAGAAAATATAATCAACAGCGAATTCGGCATAAACATTTCGGTCAATATAGTTGATGACGGAAGAACATCGGTAGAGATGTCAAGCTCGTATAAACAGCGTATAGAGGATATCGACAAGCAGATAAGCAATGCCGAAAAAAGATACGGAGATCCTTCAAGTAAAGAAGGAACAATCCAAAATCAAGTCGATGAAAAAGAAAAGCTTCCCAAAATGGCATCGGTATTCGGCGATACAACAGTGGAGAAAAGCGATGATGGGCTTATACGTATAGGCTCAATTACATTTGATGTTTCTGAACCTCAGTATGTAATAGGAATTCCTTTTCCCATACAGCCGGTGCTTATATCTTCGATAACTCGTCCCACAAGAAACATTACCTTTATTGGAGAGGTGTTCGCCTTCACCAAAGAGGCAAACAGAGCGGGGGATAAGTTTAATATTTCCTTTGGACTTTTTGACGGAAACGCATCTATCTTCGTAAAGAGATATTCCCTTGAA
>JAZQVZ010000107.1:0-9539 GCA_045632105.1 Eubacteriales bacterium
AATGATATTTTTTGCACTCATTTTTTCACCGTCGAGAGCAACGGGTACGCCCTGCTCAAAATCAAGTGTAACGTAGGTAGGCTTATCGGGAGCCATTATGGGAGAAACGCCCATTTCAAGGAAGCCGGGCTTTTCATACTGAGGTTCATTTCCCGTGTCCTCAAGATCAAGTCCTTCGTGGCTGAGGTGCCAAAGATTCTTGTCCTTGGAGTAGTTGGTCTCACGGCTTATTTTAAGAGGAACGTTGTGTGCCTCTGCGTAATCGATCTCTTCCTCACGGGACTTTATGTTCCACTCACGCCAAGGAGCGATGATGGGCATATCGGGAGCGAATGCTTTGATTGTAAGCTCGAAACGAACCTGGTCGTTACCTTTACCTGTGCAGCCGTGACAGATAGCGTCTGCGCCCTCTGCGAGAGCGATCTCAACGATTCTCTTTGCGATAACAGGACGAGCAAAGGAAGTTCCAAGGAGATAATCCTCGTACTTAGCTCCTGCCATCATAGCGGGTACAACGTAATCGTCAACGAATTCATCGGTAAGATCTTCAACGTAAAGCTTGGAAGCACCTGTCTTCAAAGCCTTCTCTTCGAGTCCCTCGAGCTCGTCGCTCTGGCCAACGTTTCCGCTTACTGCGATAACCTCACAGTTGTTATAATTTTCCTTAAGCCACGGGATGATAATAGAAGTATCAAGACCTCCCGAGTAAGCCAATACAACCTTTTTGATTTTGCTCTTATCCATTTTTTCCTCCTGTTGCTGGCGCAAGATGTATATGAATGCTTGCGTGCATATATATTCAATATTATGTGTATATTATACAACCAAAAAATCTATTTGTCAATAGTGAGTTTCTACAACTTTTGCTTTGAAAACAAGGTATTTGTCGTGCATAATATATAGTTTTGTAATGACAACATAAAAATACCGATGTATAAATATGCAGTGATTATACATTTATATTCATACTATGAAAATTAAGTTAGGGTTGCCGAGTTCCGGCAACCCTAAATCGGTTTTAGCAAACTTTAACAGTCCATCCAAAATCGTCGTCGAGCTTGCCCCACTGGATACCAGTAAGAGTATTATATACCTTTTGAGCTACCTCGCCGATCTCGTTATTATTGATAACCATCTTGACGTCACCTGTGTCAAGAATGCCCATAGGAGAAACTACTGCTGCTGTTCCTGTACCGAATGCCTCGTTAAGAGTTCCGTTGTGGTAAGCGTCAATAACCTCCTGAAGAGTGAGCTTTCTTTCCTCCACCTTGTATCCCATCTTCTGAAGAAGCTGAATACAGGAGTTTCTGGTAACACCGGGAAGGATATTTCCTTCCTCAAGAGTGGGGGTAACTACAACTCCGTCGATAACGAAGAAAACGTTCATTGCCCCTACTTCGTCGATATACTTATGCTCTACACCGTCGAGCCAAAGAACCTGAGAATATCCAAGCTCCTCTGCCTTCTGCTGTCCTATAAGCGAGCAAGCGTAGTTTCCGCCAACCTTTGCATATCCTGTTCCGCCCTTTACTGCTCTTACGTATTCGCGCTCAACGAATATCTTGACGGGCTTAATTCCCTCGGGATAGTAAGAACCAACGGGGCTGAGAATGATCATAAACTTATAGCTTTTGGAGGGATGAACTCCGAGCTGAACGTCGGTTGCAATAATGAAAGGACGGATATAAAGAGATGTTCCGTCAGCGGTAGGCACCCAATCCTTCTCGGTCTCTACGATAGCCTTGATAGCATCGAGAACGTCGGAGGGGTTGAGAGCGGGAATGCAAAGACGCTCGTTGGTTTTGTTCATTCTTTCGATGTTCTTGTCGGGTCTGAAAAGCTGTATGCTTCCATCGGGAGTTTTGTACGCCTTAAGTCCCTCGAACATCTCCTGCGCATAGTGGAACACCATACAAGCAGGATCAAGAGAAAGATTCTGATAAGGAACTACTCTTGCATCGTGCCATCCAAGTCCCTTGTCATAATCCATAATAAACATATGGTCAGTGAAATGTCTTCCAAAGCCGAGATTGTTCCAATCGGGCTTTTCCTTTTTTACCTGTGCCAATTCATATCTTATATTAAGCATTTTATTATTCCTCACTTAAGCGATATAAGAAGCTATTACGTTACCCATTTCAGAGCAGGATATCTTCTTGGTTCCCTCTTGATAGATATCACCTGTGCGGTATCCGTTATCAAGAGCTTTGTTTACAGCGGCTTCGATCTCGTCAGCCTCTTCCATCATATTGAAGGAGTAGCGGAGCATCATTGCCGCAGACATAATGGTTCCGATGGGGTTTGCGATATCAAGTCCCGCAATATCGGGAGCCGAGCCGTGAATAGGCTCGTACATTCCAAGGGTTCCCTCGGAAAGGCTTGCAGAGGGCATCATTCCAATAGAGCCCGTAAGCATACTTGCCTCGTCGGAAAGTATATCACCGAACATATTTTCGGTAACGATAACGTCAAACTGACCGGGATTCTTGATAAGCTGCATAGCGGTGTTGTCTACCAGAATATCGGAATATTCTACGTCGGTATATTCCTCCGCCAGCTTATGCATAGTAGCTCTCCAAAGTCTTGAGGAATCAAGAACGTTAGCCTTGTCTACCGAAGCCAAACGTTTGTCGCGCTTTCGTGCAGACTCAAAAGCAACTCTTCCGATTCTTTCGATCTCGTGCTCACTGTAGGTCATCTCGTCGGTAGCGACCTTTTCGCCGTCTACAACCTCGGTCCTTCTCTTTCCAAAGTAAATTCCGCCGGTAAGCTCGCGGACGATCATAAGGTCTATTCCGTTGCCTACAACGCTGTCCTTAAGAGGAGATGCATTTGCAAGCTGGGGGAACAGTCTTGTAGGACGAAGATTTGCAAAAAGTCCAAGCTCGCTTCTTACTGCGAGAAGCGCCTTCTCGGGACGAATGGAGGGATCAACGTTATCCCACTTGGGACCGCCAACTGCTCCAAGCAGAACGCTGTCTGCGGATTTGCAAAGCTCCATTCCCTCCTTGGTTATCGGTACGCCGTACTTGTCTATGCTGCAACCGCCGATATCAACCTCGGTATATGAAAAGCTGTGGGAGTATTTTTTGCATATTGCATCCAAAACCTTTATTGCCTGATCAACTATTTCGGGACCTATTCCGTCACCCTTTAAAACTGTAATCTTCTTGTTCATAACATCACTGCTTTCTTATGGAGTTCATCAGTCCGTCAGCCTTTATGATCTCTTTTACGAAATCAGGAAAGGGCTCGGCCTGATAGGTTTCGTTTTTGGTAAGGTTGGTGATGATTCCGGTGTCGAAATCTACCGAAACACTGTCGCCGTCGCTTATTTTCTCACTTGCCTCGGGGCACTCAAGTATTGCAAGACCGATGTTGATAGAATTTCTGAAGAATATTCTTGCAAAGGTCTTTGCGATAACGCAGGATATACCCGAATTCTTTATCGCGATAGGCGCGTGCTCTCTCGAAGAGCCACAGCCAAAGTTAGCTCCGCCTACCATTATGTCGCCATCCTTTACCTTAGAGGTAAAATCCTTATCTATATCCTCCATGCAATGAGAAGCAAGCTCCTTATGGTCGGAGGTGTTCAGATATCTTGCGGGAATAATAACGTCGGTGTCAACGTTATCTCCGTATCTGTGTACTTTTCCCTGTGCGTTCATATATAATTCCTTTCGTAAGCTTCTGCCTATTATTCAAATATATCTGCGCCGATGTATCCCTTTATAGCGCTTGCTGCTGCAACTGCAGGGCTTGCAAGGTAGACCTCAGATGTGATGTGTCCCATTCTGCCGACGAAGTTACGGTTGGTGGTGGACACTGCTCTTTCGTTCTCTGCAAGGATTCCCATATGACCGCCAAGGCAGGGGCCGCAGGTAGGAGTGCTGAATGCACAGCCTGCCTTTATGAATATCTCCGCAAGACCTTCCTTTATGCAGTCAAGATATACCTGCTGAGTTCCGGGAATAACGATGCAACGTACGTTTTCTGCAATATGCTTATCCTTCAGGATGGCTGCAGCTGCGCGCATATCGGTGATTCTTCCGTTGGTGCAGGAGCCGATAACCGCCTGATCAATGATAACCTTATCGGTGATCTCGTCAATGGTCTTAGTGTTTTCGGGAAGATGGGGGAAGGATACGGTGGGCTTTATAGACGAAAGGTCTATGGTTATTACCTCGTCGTATTCAGCATCGTCGTCTGCGCGATACACCTTGTAATCACGTCTTACGCGTTCTCCAACGTATGCGAGAGTTACCTCGTCAACCTCAAAGATACCGTTCTTAGCGCCGGCTTCGATAGCCATATTAGCCATACAAAGTCTGTCGTCGATATTAAGCGACTTAAGTCCTTCTCCGCAGAACTCCATAGAGCGGTAGAGTGCGCCGTCAACGCCTATCTTTCCTATAATATGAAGGATAACGTCCTTGCCCGATACCAGAGGAGAAAGCTCTCCCTCAAGTACGAACTTTATTGCGGAGGGAACCTTGAACCAAGCCTTGCCTGTTGCCATACCCGCTGCCATATCGGTGCTTCCTACTCCGGTAGAAAATGCGCCGAGAGCGCCGTATGTACAGGTATGGGAGTCAGCTCCGATAATAAGCTCGCCGGGAGCAACGAGTCCCTTTTCGGGAAGCAGAGCGTGCTCGATTCCCATATCTCCTACGTCATAGTAGTTGGTAATTCCAAATGTCTTAGCAAAGCCTCTGCACTGCTTGCACTGCTGTGCCGCCTTAATATCCTTGTTAGGTGCAAAGTGGTCCATAACCAGAGCTATCTTGTCCTTATCAAACACACCTGTAAAGCCGTTCTTGTTAAATTCATTGATAGCCACGGGAGAGGTTATATCGTTACCGAGAACCATATCGAGGTTAGCCATAATGAGCTGACCTGCTTTAACAGACTCAAGACCTGCATGTGCCGCAAGGATCTTTTGTGTCATTGTCATTCCCATAATATTTCTCCTTTCAAGCGCGACTTAAGCCTTCGCGTCGAGATTTCTGTTGATTGCCGATACCAGCGCGCAGATAGATGCGGAAATAATATCGTCGTGAATACCTGCTCCCCAGTATACCTTACCGTCGGGTGCAGTAACGCTGACGTAGGTTACAGCCTTAGAGGTAGAGCCGGTAGAAAGAGCGTGCTCGGTGTAAGTAAGGTTGGAATATTCGATACCGAGGTGGCTCTTGAGTGCATTGCTTACTGCATCAAGACGACCGTTACCCGCTGCCGAGATATCTTTCTTCTCTCCATTGCTCTCGATGGTGACAATTGCCTTGATAGCATCGGGAGTTCTGATGAAGTGATAGTCGATCAGGTTGAGGTGTGTATTGATGTTGACGTATTCCTTGGTGAATATATCAAGCACCTCTGCAGGAGAAAGCTCCTTGTGAGAGCGGTCGGAATAACCCTTGACAGTATATCCAACAACCTCGCGCATCTTGGGAGGAAGCACGTAGCCGTAGTTATGCTCAAGCAGATAGCCTATGCCACCCTTTCCCGACTGGGAATTGATGCGGATAACGTCGGTTTCGTATTCTCTTCCAACGTCCTTGGGGTCGATGGGAAGATAAGGAACAGTCCAGAAACGGCAGGTGTGATCCTCTCTCCACTTCATTCCCTTTGCGATAGCGTCCTGATGAGAGCCGGAGAAAGCGGCAAATACCAGCTTTCCTGCATAGGGAGAGCGGTCATATACCTGCATTCTTGTAACTCTCTCATAGAGTTCGGTTATTGCGGGCATATCGGAAAGATCGAGCTTGGGGTCTACACCCTGAGCAAACATGTTGAGCGCAACGGTTACGATATCAGCGTTTCCTGTACGCTCACCATTTCCAAAGAGGGTTCCCTCCACTCTGTCACCGCCTGCAAGAAGACCCATTTCAGTGTCTGCCACAGCGCAACCTCTGTCGTTGTGAGGATGGAGAGAAATGATAACGTTCTCGCGGTACTTGAGGTTATCGTTCATATATTCAACCTGATTTGCATAAACGTGAGGCATAGATACCTGAACTGTTACGGGAAGATTGATAATTACCTTTCTATCGGGAGTAGGCTTCCATACGTCGAGAACGGCGTTGCATATCTCAAGAGCAAACTCGGGCTCGGTTCCTGTGAAGGACTCGGGAGAATACTCGAACTGATAGTTTACGCCCATCTCCTTGCTGTACTTGTTGAAGAGCTCAGCGCCCTTGATAGCGATGTCAATGATCTCTTCCTTGGACTTTTTGAATACCTGCTCACGCTGAGCCACTGAGGTGGAATTATAAAGGTGAACGATGGCCTTCTTTGCGCCCTTAAGGCTTTCAAAGGTCTTCTTTATAATGTGCTCTCTGGACTGAGTGAGTACCTGTACGGTAACGTCGTCGGGAATGAGGTTCTCCTCGATAAGTGTTCTCAGGAATTTGTATTCGGTTTCGGAAGCGGCGGGAAATCCAACCTCAATTTCCTTGAAGCCTATCTTAACGAGAAGTTTAAAGAACTCCAGCTTTTCCTCAAGGCTCATAGGAATGATCAGCGACTGGTTACCGTCGCGGAGATCAACCGAGCACCATATGGGAGGCTTGGATATATAATTCTTAGTCACCCATTTACACTCTGCCTTGGGAGGTGTAAAATACTGGCGATTATATTTTTCGAAATTCTTCATAACGTTTTACCTTTCTTGGGGTCAGGATTTCATAATTGCGCCCTTATCTGCAGTGCTTACAAGCTTTGCATATCTTGCGAGCCAACCCGACTTGACCTTGGGCTCGGGAGCAACGTATGCTGCTCTTCTCTGCGCGAATTCTTCGTCGCTGATCTGCGCGTTGATAGCGGCAGAGGGAATGTCTATCTCGATGATATCTCCTTCTTTAAGAAGCGCGATATTTCCGCCATCCGCAGCCTCGGGGCTTACGTGACCGATTGATGCTCCACGGCTTGCGCCCGAGAAACGACCGTCGGTTATAAGAGCAACAGTCTTATCGAGTTTCATGCCTGCCAATGCGCTGGTAGGATTGAGCATTTCTCTCATTCCGGGACCGCCCTTAGGACCTTCGTAGCGGATAACTACTACGTCACCGTCAACGATCTTGCCCGAATAGATAGCCGCGATAGCCTCTTCCTCGCTGTTGAATACTCTTGCGGGACCGCTGTGCTTAAGCATCTCGGGAGCTACTGCACTTCTCTTTACAACGCAACCGTTTTGAGCGATGTTGCCCCAAAGGATCTGGATACCGCCTGTCTGACTGTACGGATCCTCGATAGGACGGATAGCGTTGGTATTTCTTATAAATGCACCCTGAATATTCTCACCTACAGTCTTACCTGTAACGGTAAGAAGGCTGGTGTCAAGCAGACCCTTCTTAGCAAGCTCTGCCTGAACAGCGGGGATACCGCCTGCCATATCGAGATCCTGCATATGAGTAGGACCTGCGGGAGCGAGGTGACAAAGGTTAGGAACCTTTGCGCTCATTTGGTTAAAGAGATTAAGGTCAAGCTCGACGCCTGCCTCGTTTGCTATTGCAAGGAGGTGGAGCACGCTGTTAGAGCTGCATCCGAGTGCCATATCACAAGCGAGAGCGTTTTCGATAGACTTCTGATTGATAATATCTCTTGCGCAGATGTTGTTCTTTACAAGCTCCATAATAGCCATACCTGCATGCTTTGCAAGAATAGTTCTCTTGTTGCTTACTGCGGGAATAGTTCCGTTTCCGGGGAGAGCTATACCAATAGCCTCGCAAAGACAGTTCATGCTGTTTGCGGTGTACATACCTGCACAGCTTCCGCAACCGGGACAAGCGCCTGTCTCACACTCGGTGAGCTTGCAATCGTCGATCATACCTGCCTTGTAAGCACCAACAGCCTCAAAAAGCTTGGAAAGGCTCACCTCTTCACCGTTGTAGTGACCTGCAAGCATAGGACCTCCACTGCAAACGAGAGCGGGAACGTTCATTCTTACCGCTGCCATTACCATACCGGGAACGATCTTATCACAGTTGGGGATAAGAACAAGGCCGTCAAGCTGGTGAGCCATAGTCATAGTTTCTACGCTATCACAGATAAGCTCACGGCTTGCAAGAGAATACTTCATTCCTATGTGACCCATAGCGATACCGTCGCATACTCCTATTGCGGGAATGAGAACGGGAGTACCGCCTGCCATTCTTATGCCTGCCTTAACGGCGTCGGCTATCTTGTCAAGATGGAAATGCCCGGGAACTATCTCGCTGTGTGCGCTTACAACGCCGATAAGAGGACGGTCGAGCTCCTCTTTGGTGTATCCCATAGCATAAAACAAGCTTCGGTTGGGCGCTCTCTCTGCGCCTTTAGTTACGTTATCAGAACGAAGTGCCATAATTTTCTCCTAATAATATATTCTAACAGTATTTGTCGATACCGTTTTAATGTCAAGCTTTAGATTTGAAAATAAGCTGAACGATCACCTTTGAAAGTGCCGTGCCTATTACGCCGCATATAATTATTTCCAAAACGGCGTTGAATGTAATAAGAATACCGATTACGTTGATAACTGACATATTTGCCAGGTTCATACCAAACGCAGCGGTGAGATCTGCATTTCTAAAGAAAAGCAGGAACATAGCCGTGAAGAACACGGTGTTAAGTAATGCGCCCGAAATAGAGGCGGTAATAAAGGAAACTATTTTTGTTTTGTCAAACTTGGAAACTACTTTGAAAATTACACCCGACAAGAATCCCATAAGAATTCTGGGGGCAAGACACAAAACAAAGGTTGCGTAAGGATTTATCGCGAGGAGTGCTGCTCCAAAAGCGCTATATCCAAAGCACTGAAAAAACGAAGTAAGTCCAAATACAAGACCAAAGAAGGTTCCCCATGCAACGCCGAGGGTTGCTGCGCCAATTACGACGGGAATCATCAAAAAGGTAACTTCAATAGCACCAAGCTTTATAAATCCAAGGGGTGTAAAGCCCATCAAAGCAATGATTGCAACTATAAGGGACGCTAAAACTAATCTTTTTGTTTTTTCAAGATTTTTCATTTCATACCTCTGTTTTTAGAACTTCTCGGGAAACTCCAAAAAATTGGAGTTTCCCGAAAAAACAAATTATTTCTTAAGCCAGCACATCATCTGACGAAGCTCAGCGCCGGTCTTTTCGAGCTGGTGCTCGCTCTCCTTACGGCGAGTAGCAAGGAACTTAGCCTGTCTGCCTGCGGAGAACTCCTGCATGAACTCGGAAGCGAATGTACCGTTCTGGATCTCCTCGAGAACCTTCTTCATTTCCTTGCGGGTCTCTTCGGTAATAAGACGCTTACCGGTTCTGTAGTCACCGTACTCAGCAGTGTTGGAGATAGAATATCTCATCATTGCAAAGCCACCGTTGTTGATAAGGTCAACGATAAGCTTCATCTCGTGGATACACTCGAAGTAAGCCATCTCGGGCTCGTATCCTGCCTCAACGAGCGTGTCAAATCCTGCCTTCATAAGCTCGGTTACGCCACCGCAGAGAACTGCCTGCTCACCGAAGAGGTCGGTCTCGGTTTCCTCTCTGAAGGAGGTCTCGAGAATACC
>JAZQVZ010000108.1:0-11768 GCA_045632105.1 Eubacteriales bacterium
TTCTCAGATCGCGCAGGAGAAGATCGGCAAGCCTGCAGACGTACTCGAGCTTGGTCAGGTAGTTGACGCGAAGATCATCGCAGTTGACGAGGAGAACCAGAAGATCAGCCTTTCTATCAGAGCGCTTCTTGACGAGGCACAGGCAGAAGCAGAGGCAATGCCTGAGGACTACGTTGAAGAGACCGTAGACGCTGAATAATTTAAATGATAACGCCCCGCGTTTGCGGGGCGTTGTTTTTTGTTTTATTATTGTAGGGGGCGCCGTCCTCAGCGCCCGATAGCCTTCCCCATTGGGGAAGGGATCCTCCCGTTTTGTCGCATATTTTCATAAAGTTTCCATATCTTGTTGACAACTCAACGATTATGTGGTATGATATAATCGTATAATTTCGGAAAGGAGAAGATATATTGAATAAGGATAGATTTGACAAGTTCAATCTTCTGCTGGCAAGCTCCTCTAAAAGTATGCAAAGACTTAAGGTCATGGGTATGCTTCCCCTGGGTCTTACGGGCGCTCATACTACTTGTCTGCGCCACCTCTGCAACAACCCCGACGGTCTTACCCGCACGAAAATAGTTCGTCTTTGCGGAATTGACAAGGCTCAGGTGTCCAGAGTTATCAACGATCTCTGCGTTAAGGGCTACGTTATAGAAACCGAAAACGAGAGCATCAATTACAGAAAACGCCTGAAGCTCACGCCTATGGGAATTGACGCTACAAGGGCTATGAACGAGTTGATACTCGATCTTAATTCCTTCGTCAGTGACGATATCTCACCCGAGGACCTTGAGGTGTTCTACCGTACCTTCGAGCTTATAACAGCGAAGCTTAAGGAAGCAGAGGACCTTCTGGAAAAGAAGATAACCGAGAAATAATTAATATAATTACTAAATTTTTGAAAGGACTTCACTAAAATGAGCAAAACTATTAAGGTTTACAACAAGAAACGTGAAAAAAGACTTTACGAGCGAGTTTCCGACGTAAAGGATTTTTGCAGAGTTATAGCTAAGCACGGCGACAGAGTGCTTTTCTCCTACTTCGATAAGAAGCGCAATCTCTTTCATATGACCTACGCTGAGTTCCATGCGAACATTATGAAGATGGCGGCAGGTCTTAAGGAGAAGGGCTTTGGCGGTAAGCGTATCGCTATCATCGGCGAGACCTCTCCTGCTTGGGTATATTGCTATCTTGCTATCCTCGCTATCGGCGGCGTGGCTATTCCTCTTGATAAGGAGCTGACCATCGACGTTATCGAGGGCTTTATGGAGAGCGCAGAGGCTGACGCTCTCATCTACTCGGGCTCCTTCAACGGCAAGTTCGAGAGCGCTATGAAGAAGCACAAGACGCTCAAATGCTTCATCGCTATGGCTCCCACCGAGGAAGAGCTTGCTCTTTCCTCTAAGGTAGTTGCTCTCGAGTCTATTCTCGAGGCAGGCGCGCCTATCGTTGAGAGCGGCTTCGAGCTTCCCAAGGTAGAGAACAGAGAGGGCGTCGCAGAGTTCCTGTTCACCTCGGGTACCACGGGCACCAGCAAGTGCGTAATGCTCAGCCAGAAGAACATCTTTGCGGCTGTTTCCGCTGCTGCTGAAACTGTTGATTTCAACCCCGACGATACCATCGTATCTCTCCTTCCCATTCACCACACCTACGAGCTTGCTTGTATGCTTGCGGGAATGGACTACGGTATGCATATCTGCATCAACGACTCTCTTACTCACGTTCTTAAGAACCTCCAGATCTTCAAGCCCACAGGACTTGTTCTGGTTCCTCTTTACGTTTATACCTTCTATAAGAGAATCTGGACTGAGGCAAAGAGAGGCGGTCGCGATAAGACCCTGAAGCTTGGCGTAAGAATGGCGAAGACTCTCCGCAACGCGGGAATCGACAAGCGTCGCGATATCTTTGCTGAGGTGCTCAACTCCTTCGGCGGCAGACTTGAGAAGATCATCTGCGGCGGAGCTGCGCTTAACCCCAAGATGATAGATTTCTTTGAAACTCTCGGCATTTCCATCTACGAGGGCTTTGGTATAACCGAGTGCGCTCCTCTGGTTGCGGTTACCCCCTACTATGCAAGAAAGTACGGCTCGGTAGGACCTGCCGTTCCTTGCTGTCAGATCCGAATCGACGCTCACAGTGTAAACGAGGAGGGCTTCGACGAGGGTGAGATCCAGGTCAAGGGTGACAACGTAATGCTTGGTTACTATAAGGATGAGAAGGCAACCGCTAAGGCCTTCACCGAGGACGGCTGGTTCCGTACGGGCGACTTCGGATATCTCGATGCTGACAATTACTGTCACATCACAGGCCGTCTTAAGTCGGTCATCGTTCTTGAGAACGGAAAGAACGTATTCCCCGAGGAGATCGAGGAGTATCTTGGCGGAATCGAAATGATAGCTGAATGCGTAGTTGTAGGCAGACAGCAGGATACCGAGGTAACTCTTGTGGCGGTGGTTTATCCCGACGCGCAGAAGTTCCCCGCAAATACCTCTGCGGAGGATATGGAAAAGGCTATCCGCGACGCTATCAACGCTCTCAACAAGACGCTTCCCACCTATAAGCAAGTCAAGGGATTGGAGCTTCGCGACACCGAGTTCGAAAAGACGACCTCGAGAAAGATCAAGCGCCACCTTGTCAAATAAGTGAAATATCCTGACCGATATTTCCGTTTGTTTGAATGAAAGGTCAAAATATGAAAAATTTTGTAATTTTAACTGATTCGGGCTCAGATCTTACAAAAGAATGGGCTTCTAAAATAGGGGTCGAGGTCATCGACCTCGCAGTTTCTGTAGAGGGCGCAGAGCCCGTAGCCGACAGCGCGATAGACCCCAAGGAGCTTTACGCTATGCTCCGCGACAAGAAATCTGCATCCACCTCGGCGATAAACATTGAGGATTTCACACGTGTGGCTGAGCCCTTCCTTGAGGCCGGCAACGACGTACTGTATCTTGGATTTTCCTCGGGACTGAGCTCTACATACAGTTCGGGTCATATTGCGGCAGAGGAGCTTTCCGAGAAGTATCCCGACAGAAGGATATACGCGGTCGATACGCTTTGCGCTTCGCTTGGCGAGGGGCTTCTGGTATATCTTGCGGCTGAGCTTCGCGCAAAGGGCGCTTCCATCGAGGAGGTTCGCGACTTTGCGGAAAACAGTAAGCTGAATCTCTGCCATTGGTTTACCGTCGACGATCTTTTCTTCCTCAAGAGAGGCGGAAGAGTGAGCGGCGCTACTGCGGTAGTGGGAACTATGCTTGGCATAAAGCCCGTAATGCACGTTGATAACGAGGGTAAGCTTACCAAGGTAGGCGTTGCTCGTGGCAGACGCGCGTCCATCGACGAGATGTTTAACAAAATGAAGGCTACTATGAAGGGAGATCCCAAGGACAGCTTGGTATTTATTTCCCACGGCGATTGCCTTGCGGATGCAACCTATCTGGCAGACAAAATTAAAAACGAGATAGGTGTCAAGGAGATTCGTATAGGCTACGTTGGGTCGGTGATCGGCTCCCACTCGGGCCCCGGAACTCTTGCTCTGTTCTACATTGGAAATGAGAGGTGAAAGTATGAGAATTGATGCAAAAACACTCGGTACTATGCTCATCTCGGGCGCAAATGCCCTTGATAACAACAAGGAAGACATAAACAATATGAACGTATTTCCCGTTCCGGACGGAGATACGGGTATTAATATGACGCTTACCCTCAGCGCGGTAAGAAGAATGAACGGCGAATACGACGCGGTCAGCGCATACAGCTCTGACGCGGCATCGGCTATCCTTCGCAGCGCAAGAGGCAACTCGGGAGCGATCCTTTCGCTCTTCTTCAGGGGTCTTTCCAAGGCTTGGAAGCACTCCGACACCGTAGGCGTGGCAGAGCTTGCAGCAGGATTCCGCAGAGGCTGTGACGAGGCTTACAGAGCGGTTATGAAGCCTGCGGAGGGAACTATTCTTACGGTTATGCGCCGTTCTGCCGAGGAGGCAGAGGGGGCTCTTGAAAGAGAAGAGTTCACCGACGAAACTCTGGTTGAATACTTTGATTTTGTAATAAGCAAGGCTCAGGAGTCGCTTGACGATACTCCCAAGATGCTTCCCGTCCTTAAGGAGGTAGGAGTTGTTGACGCAGGCGGCGCGGGCTTCGTTACCGTGCTTCGCGGTATGATGGCGGCGCTCAAGGGCGCTCCCGTAATTCTCACCGCAAAGTCGGCAGACTCTCCCAAGGCGGCTGATTTCTCGGAGTTCGACACCGAAAATATCACCTTCCCCTACTGCACCGAGTGCGTAGTAGAGAAGTACCCCGAGTTTGAGGGCGAGGGTCACGCTACCGAGCTTCACCAGCTTATCGGCTCTATCGGTGACAGCGTGGTATTTATCGAGGACGAGAAGATAATCAAGCTTCACGTTCACACCGATCATCCCGGTCAGGTGCTTGAGAAGGCGTGTCAGTACGGTATGCTTGCTACGGCAAAGATCGAGAATATGAGAAATCAGCACTCCGAGCTGGTTTCCTCCGATGCAAAGGAGGAGCCTGTTGAGGTAGTTGCGGCGCCCGAGAATGACTACGGCTTCGTTTCTGTATGTATGGGAGAGGGCATTTCCTCCACCTTCAGAGATCTTGGAGCTGATACCGTAATTCACGGCGGACAGACGATGAACCCCAGCACACAGGACATTATTGACGGAGTACGCTCCACACCTGCAAGAACGGTGTTCGTGCTTCCCAATAACAAGAATATTTATATGGTAGCTCAGCAGGCATCCAAGCTTGTTAAGGACAGAAAGGTCGTTGTTCTCAACACCAAGAGCGTACCTCAGGGAATTTCCGCAATGCTCGCGTTCGATCCCGAGGGAAGCGCAGAGGAGAATATTGAGACTATGGACGAGGCGATCGCCAACGTAACAAGTATGTCGATCACACAGGCTGTAAGAAACACCACTCTTGACGGCGAGAGCATCAAGAACGGGCAGATGCTTGGACTTATGAACGGAGCTATCGAGTGCATAGCGGATAGCACACAGGAATGTCTTAATAAGCTTTCCGAGAAGATGGGAGAGCCAAGCTTTATCACTCTGTTCTACGGATCGGACGTTAGCGAGGACGCGGCAAAGTACGCCGAGGATTCCATTCGCGCAAAGCACACCGACGCTGAGGTAACGCTTATCAACGGCGGTCAGCCCCTCTACGATTTCATTATTTCGGTAGAATAATCTGAACCAATATTGAAAGTTTTGGTCGAGCTTTTTCAAAAGCTCGTCGCGAGCCGCCCGCGAGAGGGCGGTCGCCGACCGCAGTCGGCGAAATTCCCTTATCCTTCCCAAAGCGCAGGAGAGGTGAATTTGCGAAGCAAAGAGGAGAACCCTCGCCGGGGGTTCTCCTCTTGTTACTTAATGTTACTAAAAGGGGAACCTCCGACGAGGGTTCCCCTTCTTTATAGGGTATTGCCCTGAGAACTCACAAGCCTTTGAAAAGGCTTGAGCGAAACTTTCTTGTTTTGGTCTGCGCGAACATAGCGACAAAAAACGCTCCACGAAAGTGGAGCGTTTTCTTCTTAATATAAGGGGTATTTCTTACAAAGGGCGGCAACCTCTGCGCGTACCTTGTCTGCAGAATTCTCGTAGTCCTTTGCCGTAAGCGCAAGGAGCTTTGCGATGGTTCTCATATCCTCTGCGCCAAGACCTCTGGAGGTGACTGCAGGTGTTCCTACACGGATTCCCGAGGTAACGAAGGGCTTCTCGGGGTCGTTGGGAATAGCGTTCTTGTTTGCGGTGATGTGTACGCTGTCAAGACGCGCCTCAAATTCTTTTCCCGTTATCTTCATAGGACGAAGGTCTACCAGCATAAGATGGTTATCAGTACCGCCCGATACCAGATCAAAGCCCTCGGCAAGAAGTGCCTCGGCAAGAACGCGAGCGTTCTCTACTACGTTGTGCTGGTATTCCTTGAACTCGGGCTTGAGCGCCTCGCCAAAGCAGACCGCCTTTGCGGCGATAACGTGCATAAGGGGGCCACCCTGAGTTCCGGGGAATATTGCCTTATTGAACTTCTTCGCAAGCTCCTCGTCGTTGGTAAGGATCATACCGCCACGGGGTCCGCGGAGTGTCTTATGAGTTGTGGTAGTAACTACGTCAGCGTAGGGAACGGGGGAGGGATGCTCGCCTGCCGCAACAAGTCCTGCGATGTGCGCCATATCTACCATAAAGTATGCGCCAACGCTGTGCGCGATCTCTGCCATCCTCTCAAACTCGATAACTCTGGGGTATGCAGACGCGCCTGCTACGATCAGCTTGGGGCGGTGCTCCTTTGCCAGACGCTCGAACTCGTCAAGGTCGATGCGCTGTGTTTCGGGGTTAAGCTCGTAGGGAATGAAGTTGTAGTAGGTTCCCGATATGTTTACAGGACTTCCGTGGGTCAGGTGTCCGCCGTGAGCAAGGCTCATTCCCATTACGGTGTCGCCGGGCTGGAGCAGGGCAAAGTAAACTGCGGTGTTTGCCTGAGCTCCGCTGTGGGGCTGTACGTTTGCGTACTTTGCGCCAAACAGACGGCAAGCGCGCTCGATTGCGATATTCTCCGCAATATCAACGCACTGGCATCCGCCGTAGTATCTCTTTGCAGGGTATCCCTCTGCATATTTGTTTGTGAGAATCGAGCCTGCCGCGCACAGTACCGCCTCGGATACTATGTTCTCGGATGCGATAAGCTCAAGTCCGTCGCTCTGTCTGCGGTATTCCGCGGTGATGGCTTCTGCTATTTCGGGGTCGGTAGCTTTGACCAATTCGATCATCTGATCTATCATTTTTGAAGTCCTCCGTGATAAAAATTCCCATATTAAATATATTATATACGATATTACCCCTAAAAACAAGGCATTTGAAAATAAAAAATGTATTTTTTAAAAAAATATGCTAAATTATTGACAAACTCAAGCGTTCCGTGGTATAATAGCGTAGAATAAGTGCATTTTAATGTATACCCTTAGTAATTATTCATTTTGGAGGAAATATATGGAGATTGCGATCATTGCTCACGACCTTAAGAAGGAACTGATGGCACAGTTCTGCATTGCTTACTGTGGAACTCTCAGCAAGCATAATCTTTGTGCAACCGCTCTTACGGCAAAGTATATTTCCGAAGCTACCGGATTGAATATAGATAAGATGATGGCAGGAAAGCAGGGTGGCGAGCAGCAGATCGCTTCGCGCGTTGCTTATAACGAAATAGATATTCTTCTCTATTTCAGAGATCCTCGCCCCAACTCCACACACGTTGAGGTAGAGAACGAGCTTCTCCGTATGTGCGATCTTAACAATATTCCCGTGGCGACCAATATCGCTACTGCCGAGGTCATAATCACCGCTCTTGAGCGCGGCGACCTTGACTGGAGAGAGTTCGTTAAGGGTAAGAAATAAGATAAAACGCGAAAAAACAAGTCCGTCGAGAAACGTCGCGCCAGAGAGGAAGCGAGTCGGGATAGCCCGACTGCTGGAACGCTTCTGCGAAACGCCCCGCCGGGTACCGCTTTTCGTTTGAACAAGTGAATACTCGAGTAATAAGACCGAGTGGAACCGCGCAACTGCGCCTCGGACGGCTATGCCGTCCGAGGCTTTTGTTTTTCTAAGCGGGGCGCCGAGGACGTCGCCCACTACAAGCAACAAAATAACCAACAAAATAATTCGCACTACACACCCGTAGGGCGTAATAATAAATCCTTTTAAAGTTCTTTGGGGGACTTTCTTTCAAGAAAGTCGCGAAAAACCTAACACAAACTAACTTTAACCTTGCAAAAAATATGGAGGAAAAATATATGAAAATCAATTTTGGTGAAAAAATTCTTGAAAAAGATCAGCCGCTGAGCGTATTCGAGGCGGCGAGCGAGCTTGAGCTTGCAAGCAGAGCTACACTTTGCGCTGTTGTAAACGGCGTAGTTCGTGAGATGACCTACGTTATCACCGAGGACTGCGACGTTCGTCTTTGCACCTTTGCTGATGAGGAGGGCAAGAAGGTATTCCGTCACACTGCGGCGCACGTTCTGGCGCAGGCGGTTAAGCGTCTTTATCCCGCAACCAAGCTGACCATCGGTCCTGCTATCGACGGCGGCTTCTACTATGACTTTGACAGCGAGATCTCCTTTACCGCTGACATACTTAAGGCTATCGAGGACGAGATGAAGAAGATCGTCAAGGAGAACCTTAAGCTCGAGCGCTTTGAGCTTCCCCGTGAGGAGGCTATCGCGTTTATGAAGGAGAAGGATGAGCCCTATAAGGTTCAGCTTATCGAGGAGCTTCCCGAGGACGCGGTCATCAGCTTCTACCGTCAGGGCGAGTTCGTGGATCTCTGCGCAGGACCTCACCTGTTCTCCACCGCCGCTATCAAGGCGTTCAAGCTTACCCAGTGCACGGGCGCATATTGGAAGGGCGATCAGAAGAACAAGATGCTCCAGCGTGTTTACGGAACTGCATTCCCCACAAAGGACGAGCTGAAGGCTCACCTTGAGGCTATCGAGGAAGCAAAGAAGCGCGACCACAACAAGATCGGCCGTGACCTCGAGTACTTTACCACCGTTGACACCATCGGTCAGGGCCTTCCCATCATGCTTCCCAAGGGAGCAAGAACAATTCAGCTTCTCCAGAGATTCGTTGAGGACGAGGAGCGCCGTCGCGGCTACCTTCTCACCAAGACTCCTCTTATGGCGAAGTCCGACCTTTACAAGATCTCGGGACACTGGGATCACTACCGTGACGGTATGTTCATTCTCGGCGACCCCGACGATGAGACCAAGGAGTGCTTTGCTCTCCGTCCTATGACCTGTCCCTTCCAGTATCAGGAATTCCTCAACAAGAAGCGTTCCTACCGCGACCTTCCCATGCGACTTGGTGAGACCTCCACTCTCTTTAGAAACGAGGAGTCTGGCGAGATGCACGGACTTATCCGTGTTCGTCAGTTCACTATTTCCGAGGGACATCTTATCCTCACTCCCGATCAGCTTGAGGAAGAATTCCGCGGCTGTCTTGACCTTGCTCTTTATATGCTCGACTCTCTGGGTCTGCGTGAGGACTGCTCCTTCCGCTTCTCTCAGTGGGATCCCAACCGTACCGACAAGTACGAGGGCACGGCAGAGCAGTGGAACGAGGCTCAGCGCGTAATGGGTGAGATACTTGACAATATCGGCCTTGACTACAAGGTAGGTATCGACGAGGCGGCGTTCTACGGACCTAAGCTTGATATCCAGATCAAGAACGTTCACGGTAAGGAGGACACCCTTATTACCATCCAGATCGATATGCTTCTTGCGAAGAAGTTCGGTATGGAGTACACCGATTCCTCCGACCAGAGAGTTAATCCTTATATCATTCACCGTACCTCTCTCGGCTGCTACGAGAGAACTCTCGCTCTGCTTCTTGAGAAGTATGCAGGCGCGCTTCCTATGTGGATGGCTCCCGAGCAGATCAGGATCCTTCCCATCGGCGATGAGCAGGAGGAATACGCTCGTTCCATCGCAGACAAGTGCGAGGCTATGGGCATGAGAGTAAGCGTTGACGCGAGAAACGAGAAGATCGGCTATAAGATCCGCGCGGCTCAGCTTGAGAAGATCCCTTATATGCTGGTTATCGGCGAGAAGGAGATGAGCGAGGGAGCAGTAGCGGTACGCTCTCGCAAGACGGGCGATATGGGCGCTATGAGCGTTGATTCCTTCCTTGCATTCGCAAAGGAACAGGTCGACAGCAAGAACCTCGACAACTGAAATGTGTGAAATTGGCGTGCCCGCAGGTTTGCGGACACGCCAAAAAGCTTATGTTATGGCATAGAATTGCATTTTTTAACGCGCAATCCGTCAAAAAATAACCGAATTTGCATATAAAATATGAAAAAACAGGTATTTTTTTGAACTTTTTGATTTTTTCTCTTGCAAAACCAAATTCTTTATGCTATAATCATAATGTTTACTTGAAAATTCCGTAAGGATACGGAAAGGAGAACCCCAATGGAAGAGAAGATCTATGGCTCCGCATACGAGAAGGTTTTTGACAATTGCCTTCAGCAGGCGGAGAATGCAAATAAAATACCGGTTGGAGCCTTTGAGAACTACCGAGTAAAGAGAGGTCTGCGTGAGCCCGACGGAACAGGCGTTATGGCGGGTGTTACCAAGATAGGTAACGTTCACGGATACTACGTTTACGAGGGTGAAAAGGTTGCCGACGACGGTAAGCTTGAATATCGTGGATACGATATGTCGAAGCTTATAAACGGCTATATTCAGGAGAACAGATACGGCTTTGAGGAGGTAGTTTACCTGCTCATATTCGGTAAGCTTCCCACAAAGCAGGAGCTTGACGATTTCAACGATCTGTTGGCTCATTGCCGTCAGCTGCCCCCCAGATTTTCCGAGGACATTCTTATGAAGGCGCCCTCTCGCTCTATAATGAACAAGATGGCTACGGGTGTGCTTGCGCTTTATTCCTACGACGAAAATCCCGACGACACCAGCCTTGAGAATATGCTCAGACAGAGCATTGAGATAATCGCAAAGCTGCCTGTTATTGCGGCGCATTCCTATGCGTACTACCGCAGCACATTCTTTGGCAAGAGCCTTAACATCCACCAGCCTCACGACGACCTGAGCTCCTCGCAGAACTTCTTGCGTCTGCTCCGTTCCTCGAAGAAGTATACCGAGGAGGAGGCAAGACTGCTTGATATTTGTATGATCATTCAGGCAGAGCACGGCGGCGGTAACAACTCTACCTTTACCTGCAGAGCGCTTTCGTCCTCTGGAACCGATACCTATTCGGCTATCGCGGGAGCTATCGGCTCGCTGAAGGGCCCGCTCCACGGCGGCGCGAATATTAAGGTTCAGGAGATGTTTGACTGCATCAAGGAGAACGTCAAGGACGTTTACGATGATGAAGAGGTCAAGAGCGTTCTCTTGAAGATACTCAACAAGGAGCTTGGAGACGGAAAGGGACTTATCTACGGTATGGGTCACGCGGTCTACACTAAGTCCGATCCCAGAGCTATAATGCTGAAGAGATGCGCGGCATCCGTTGCGGAAACTAAGGGATATAGCGACGACTTTGCGCTGCTTGAGGCTATCGAGCGCCTTACTCCCGATCTGTTCAATTCCTTTAAGGGAACCAACAAGCCTATGTGCGCAAACGTTGACCTTTATTCGGGTCTGGTTTACAGAATGCTTGATATTCCCGTTGAGATGTACACTCCCTTGTTTGCGATCTCGAGAGTTGCAGGCTGGAGCGCTCACAGAATCGAGGAGTTCTACACCTCCAAGAAGATCATTCGTCCTGCATACAAGTTTATTGCAAGTAATAATCAGTACATACCTCTCGAGGAGAGATAAAAAAGAAGGCGAAAGCCTTCTTTTTTGTTTGGCGAGGGGGATCTGATCAAAAATTGCAGGGACGCAAGGTAAATAAAAAGCCTTCTCCCATGGAGAAGGTGGCGCGACGAAGGAGCGACGGATGAGGAGAACGGGCGAAGATATTTTCAAAAGCAAAGTATTACACAGCAAACACCAACCTTCTCCTCATCCACCGCAAGCGGTCCCCCTTCCCTAAAGGGGAAGGCTAACGGGGTGCCGAGGACGTCGCCCCCTACAAGTTTAATATCCTATGAGAAGGAGTGAAAAGCCTTCTTTTTTTGTTTAGAGGAGTAAAAGTTTGAAAATAAAGAAAGAAGGAATTGACTTTTTTGAAAATAGGTGTATAATATATTATGTAGCATTGCGCTTTATATTGCAAAGGAGATTATTCGTATGGCAAGAATG
>JAZQVZ010000109.1:0-6405 GCA_045632105.1 Eubacteriales bacterium
TCGATAGCGCGGTTTTTATGTTTTATTATTTAAAGGTATCCTTTACCCACATAACCGAAAGATTTGCCCATGTAGCAACGTGAGGGTCGTTTGCCTCAGGGTATTGGCTGGGGCTATCGGATCTGCAAAGTCCCATTCCGTGAGGGCCCTTGGGATAGATGTGAGCCTCGAAGGGACGGTTGTTCTCAAGATAAGCGTTCACGAGAAGGATAGCGTTGTTTATCGGTACGCAGTTGTCGGTAACAGTGTGCCAGATAAAGGCGGGGGGAGTGGTGGAGTCAACGTTCTTCTCAAGAGAGAACTTGTTTACCACGTCCTCGCCGTAGTCCTTAATTCCGGTAAGATTCTCGAAAGAGCCTCTGTGAGCAAATTCGCCTGCGGTAACAACGGGGTAGCAGAGGATCATACCGTTGGGACGGTTGATGCCCTCGGGAGCGTCGCCAAGCGCTTCCTTGACCTCGGGAATATTCCAAAGAATTCCCGCAGAGCCTGCAAGGTGACCGCCTGCGGAGAAGCCACAGGTAATGATCTTGTTGGGGTCAGCGTGAAGCTCCTCAGCGTGCTCTCTTACGTACTTTACTGCAAGAGCGACCTGTATGGTGGGATCAAGAGCCTTGATCTTATCGGCTGTATAGTAATCAAGAACAAGCGCGTTAAACCCTGCATCGTAGTAGTGTGCTGCAACGTCTACGCCCTCGTAGCTCATACAAACCATAGCATATCCGCCGCCGGGGCAGACTACGATTGTAGGAAGGGGCTCGGTTGCATCCTCGTGAATGTACGCGTTAAGCGTAATGTCAGGGTATCTTTCGCTAAAATTAATGAGTTTGGTTTCCATAATAGAATCTCCTTTTGATGCTGTAATTACATTTTAACACAGTCCGGGAACTTTTTCAATAATATATACTAAAATTTATTTTTTTGTTGACAACAGATTTTTTTGTGATATAATTAAAGTAGAAAAACAGTTAAGAAGAGTAAGGATACGGGCGTAAAGTGCCTGTGGGACGGGGAGTTGCCCATAGGACGAAAAGCAAAGGCTTGCGGTTCGTGTTCTGCATCCCGCTTCATACGGCAAAAGGTGGAAACAACTCGTTTACCTTCTTTCCCTTAGCCATATGTGAGCTTAGGAAAAGGAGGTGTTTTTTTATGAAGAAGAGCATAAGAGTAATGACGATTGCGGCGATGCTGACGGCAATGAGCGTTGTTGTCGGTATATTCTGCAAGAATTTTATGAACTTTGGAATGGGAGTTTTTAGAATTACCTTTGAAAATCTTCCCATAATTCTGTCGGGAATAATGTTCGGTCCTGCCATAGCGACAGCGGTCGGAATTGCGGCGGATTTTATTAGCTATTTACTTTCCGCGCAGATATATCCTCCCAATATTATAGTTACACTTGGAGCCGCTACAGTGGGCCTTGTGTCGGGATTTACCTCTAAATACATAGTGAAAAAAAGAGGATATGCGCAGATAATACTTTCGGGCTCTTTGGCTCATATTTTCGGATCGATGATAATAAAGCCCTTTGGGCTTTTCACCTTTTACAGCTGGGCGGTGCTTTGGCGCATACCGATGTACGCTATTATAGCCCCTATTGAGATAACCGTTATCTGTATGCTGTATAGAAATGCAACCTTCAGAACCCTTTTGGAAAGGAACAGGTGACACAGGTGAATTACGAAGAGTGTCTTGAATATATACACGGCGTTAATTGGTGCTTTTGCAAGCCCGGGCTCGAGCGCATAGGCGAGCTTTGCGCAAGGCTTGGCGACCCTCAGAAGCAACTGAAATTTATTCACGTTGCAGGAACCAACGGCAAGGGCTCCTTTTCTTCGATGCTCTCGTCAATACTTGTAGAGCAGGGATATAAGGTCGGACTTTATACCTCGCCTTATATCAAGGTCTTTAACGAGAGAATGAGAATAAACGGCGAGAATATCAGCAACGAGGAGCTTATAGAGCTTACAGAGCTGATGCGCCCTATAACAGATGAAATGACCGACAGTCCCACCGAGTTTGAGCTTATCACCGCTCTGGCGTTTGAATATTTCAGACGTAACGGTTGCGACGTGGTAGTGCTGGAGGCGGGAATGGGCGGAAGGCTGGATTCCACAAACATTATAGATAACTCACTTCTTTCGGTTATTACAGGAATTGCCCTTGACCATACAGCTTTCCTTGGTGATAGCGTGGTTAAAATAGCCGCAGAGAAGGCGGGGATAATTAAAAAAGGCTGTCCCGTGCTTTATGGCGGAACAGACGAGGACGCTTGGGCGGTCATCAAAGACAAGGCAGAACAGATGGACACGACTATATCAAGAGTTGATTATAGCCGTATAGAGAAGCTCGAGATGAGCCTTGACGGAAGCCGATTTGATTTCGGAGAGCATAAGGATATTGAAATATCTCTGCTTGGAACCTATCAGCCGAGAAATGCCGTATCGGTGCTGACCGCTGTGGATATTCTGCGAGAGAGGGGAATAGAGATAGGCGAGGATGCGGTGAAGAACGGACTTCGCAAGGCTACCTGGCCTGCAAGATTCGAGGTGCTTTCAAAGGATCCCTTAGTCATATTTGACGGCGCCCATAATCCCCAGGGAATTTCTGCGGCAGTAGAGAGCATAAAGCTCTATTTTAGAGATAACAAGGTATATCTTCTTACGGGAGTTCTTCGCGATAAGGACTATACGGCAATAGCTAAGGATCTTTCCTCAGTGGCGTCTAGAGCCTTTACCCTTACTCCCGATAACCCAAGAGCCCTTACGGCAGAGGAGTACGCTCTTGTTTTGGAGAATGCGGGAATTCCGGCAACACCTGTTGACGGCATAAAGGAAGCTTTTGCTAAGGCATGCGCACAGGCAAAGCAGGACGGAGTTCCTCTTGTTTGCCTCGGCTCACTTTACGTTTATTCGTCACTGTAAATTATAAAGCCGCTCACGTAAAGTGTGAGCGGCTTTATTTGTTTTAAAATCCAAGGGACGCCAACAATTCGTAGCGAATTGCTCGTGTGAAGTTGCTGGGGCCAGAGATAAATAGAATTTCATCGGATTCAAGCTCTGCAAGAGCATCCTTTACGGTCTGCTTTACGGTCTTAAGGACCTTTACGGGGAAGGGATAATCGTGGCTTCCGCAGAAACCCTCCTCCGCGAGAGCAGATACCTTTTTAATGCAATATCCTCTTTGCTCTAAGCATTCTACGAACTGAGAGATCAGCTCGCCTGCGGGCAGACAAAGCTTGATCTTATTTCCTGTCAGTTCCTTGAAATCAGCCAGAGAATCGCATATAGTACTGATAGCCAACGAAGCGTGTGTGCTGTCTGCAAATATCGTGGGAGAGATCGAGAGAACCTCAAACTTGCAGGGAGCGGTAACGTTAGAAAGACCGAGCTTTACGTGCTCCTTTTCGATATTATATCCGGCTCTTACAAGCATTTCACAGGCTTCGATCGTCACCAGAGCGTTTAAGGCTTGGAATTTACCGCAAAGGCGGAGTGAATACTCGCTATCCTTGTAGGTAAAGTCGGTATTGCGAAGGTTCAGCCTTGTAATGTTGAAATTGTTTTTGGTGGGAATGGTAAAGCGGCAGGCTGCATTTGCACAGATGTCGTATATTGTCTTAAATGAGTCAGAGTCCTGAGGAATGCTGACTATTTCCTGTATTCCGCGCGAAATATATGAGCGGATCTTTGCGATCTCCTCCTTATCGTCACTAGGTATCTTACCGCAGATAACTGCGCCGAGGGGGGGATATATAAATCTTGAGGGGTCATTCCCAATGTGATCGCTCTCCAGCAGACAAAGCTCACAATCGTGCTCCATAAACGCAAGCATTGCCAGGACGAGCATTATTTCGTTTTGAGTAGGACGGAAGAGCTCCTCCTCACTTTTTTTCGCATTCATTCGGTTAACGGCTTGGCATATTTGCTCTACGTATGAGACGGTCTCCTCCATAGTTATAGGCTCGCCGTTGATACGGACGTTGTCACGGATCTCGGAATAAATGGGCATAGAAAGACATCCGTTTGTTATTCCTGCGCTATTAAGTATGGAAATAAGCATGCGGGCGCATACGGTCTTGCCGTTGTTTCCTGCAAGTCTTATATATTTAAGCTTTCTCTGGGGATTACTAAGTGCGGCGCGAAGCTCTGTGATTCTCTGCGCAGGGGAACTGTTTTCAGGGGGCGCGATAGGGGAATTCTTAATGAATTTTATTGCGTTATGATATGTCATTTGTTCCTCTATAGATAGCAGTAAGTTAAAAGTGGAGGGCCTCAGTGTTTTTGTTAGAGCAAAGAAATTTCTTTGCAGCGAGATAGCGCTCGCGGGCTTCCTTTGCTTCCTTGGAGTCAGGATTAAAGCGCTTATTTCTTATAGCGCGAAGCATTACGTTTTTGGGTGTTTCGTTGGGGTCGATAAGCTCTATTGCGGCAGTCTGATAGCCGTCGGCTTCAAGTCTGCAAAGACGCAGAGCATCGGTTGCCGCATCACAAAGCTTCTGGCGGAGCATAGAATGCTGGGTAATAAATGAAAGCTCCTCGCAGTCGATGTTGTGATTAAGCTCGTGGTGGCAGCAAGGGGTGGAAAGTATAACGTCGGTCTTCCACTTTGCTGCGTTGGTAAGGACTATATCGGTTGCAATGTCGCAGGCGTGGAGAGATATGACCAAGGAGGGAAGGATCACGGGAGAATAATCGTTGATATCTCCGCAGATGAATTCAAGACCGTCAAAGCCGAGAGCCTTGGCAACGCCCGAGCAATGCTCGACTACGTCGGGCTTTAGGTCTACTCCTGTCATACTGACCTTCATTTGCTTAACTACCGCAAAATAGTGATAAGCGGCGAAGGAAAGATAGCTCTTGCCACAGCAAAGATCGCAGATGCGGATGTTGTCGGTGGGCAGCTTGTCCTCACAGTCGCGTATTATCTCAAGAAAGCGGTTTATTTGCTTGAATTTGGATTGCTTTTTGTCATACACTCTACCTTTTTCGTCAGAAACTCCAAGCAGACGAAGGAAGGGCTCGTTGCCGTTGAGAATATGCTTCTTCTGGCGGTTGTTGTCCTCAAGCGTTACTACTGTGGGAGCATCGCTTGCAAAAAGCTTTTCTAACTTGTTGGCGCCTAAAACAGTGGATTTTCCCGAAGAGGAAAGTCTGTATTCGCACTCAGCGCCCGTGCAGATAAGATTTATCTGCATAAATCCGCTTCCAAAGTCGGCAACAGTTGCCTCGTCAAGCAGATCGGTAGGGAAGTTTTTGTGGGTAACCTTGTTGTCCTTGTGGAAAAGCTCTGCCTGAAGGGTAGGCTTCCCAGATATACTTTTTTCGCTCATAACGACCTTGATAAGAGATTTATCAAAGGGCTTTGACAAAACCACCTTGCGAACAAGATGGCGCTTTGCAGCCTCTAATATGAGAGAGGATATTTTCAAAAGATTTTCGTTTATTTCCATATATCAGTTTTCTTTATCCTTGATTTTTTCAGCGTTCTCGGTAACCGGTCTCGCCTTCTTCTTAAAGGAGAATTTGTTCTCGGTTCCGTTCAGCAGACGCTTTACGTTCTCCCAGTGCTTAATGAAAATAATAACTGCAATAAGCACGGTGAAGATTATATAGGGAGAGGTTTCTCCGGTGATGATTCTTGTTATTCTGTCAAGGAGCAGGGGGTAAAGAAGCATGCACATAATAGATCCCAGAGAGATAAATTTTGTGAACGCTACTATGATAACGAAAATAAGGAGAAGAATGGGGAGTATGTGGGGATCGCACATAAGAACGGTTGCGAAGGCTGTAACTACGCCCTTGCCACCCTTAAATCCGTAAAATATAGGGAATACGTGACCCAACATACAGAAAAGTCCTGCGACGTAAGCGCCGGGCTGACCGATGAGAGCATATCCTATAAGACAAGCAACCACAGCCTTAAGGGCGTCACCTGCAAGAGTAAGTCCTGCGGCTCTTTTTCCGTAGGTTCTCATCATATTCGTCATTCCCGCATTTTTGCTTCCGTGGGAACGAATATCTTCCTTGAATTTCTTGCCAGATATGATAATAGCAAAATTTATGCTACCGAGAAGATAAGCGCAGATAGCGACGATCACAGCACCTATTACCATAAATATAAGGGCATTTTTATTTGATTGGTTATTTAAAAAATAATCTCCGATAAATCCGTTGGAGAGAGAATTTGCAAATGCAATCGGCATATTGACCTCCATATATAAAAGCATATATAGTTATATTAATTATATCACAAAAGCCAAGTAAAATCAAGGGTTTTTGCCAAATTTGTAAGGGCGTAATATCAAAAAGCGAGGCTCTTGGAGCCTCGCTTTTACTTCGTGATGTTTTTTATGTCCTTGCCTGTTATAAACGAAGGATCAATAAGTGTTTCGTATACCGAGCA
>JAZQVZ010000110.1:0-2030 GCA_045632105.1 Eubacteriales bacterium
ACAGGCGAATGTAAGGTTACTCTTAACGATCCTAAGGTTAACGACATCGTATCCGCTATCATCACAACTAACACTGCTAACTGGGCACGTTCTGCTTGGGGCGGTTCTTGGGGTTCAAATGCTCAGCAGGCTCTTGCTGACAGCAGACTCTTGTTCTACAACGAAGTTATCCAGCACATTGCACACGTTGCACACATTGGTAACCTCGGTATCGTTCCTTTCCCCATGCTCAATGAGGAACAGGGTAGATACTATGCTCCTTGTGCAGCTCAGCAGCCTACTCTTATGTGCGTACCTAAGACAACATCTGACAGAAATATGTCCGATTACTTTGTTGACGTACTCGCTTGGACAGGTAGAGAGTATGTAATGGAAGCTTACTACCAGAACATGGCTGACCAGGTTGACTCTGCAGTTGAAATGGAAATGATCAAGGAATACATCGTTCCTAACATTTCTTACGACGCAGGTAATGCAGTTGGTTGGGGCTCACTTATGGGCGGCGTTCTCGGCGCATCCTACAACGGTAACGTAAACAACTTCGCACAGGCTTATGCTGACGCTGAAGCTGGCGCACTCGCAACAATCCAGTCTTGGAACGACGCTTGGGGCGCATACGCTGAATAATTAGGTAAATTCGCAAACATAGAAATCACCGACTTCGGTCGGTGATTTTTTTGCTTTACATAATATATATAAATAAGGAAGATTTTTTTAATTATATTGAAATAAAGTCACCTTTATGGTACAATATATAAAAAGGCATAAAGGAGAAAAATATGGCTATTTTTTATAACGAAAATGATAAGACCTATACACTTACCACCAAGTCCACCATGTATCAGATGAAGGTAGATTACAGAGGTGTATTGGAGCATATCTACTATGGCAAAAAGATGGAGTACTGTGACCTTTCATACTCCGCATATACAGGAAATGTAAGCTTTTCACCAAATCCCAACGAAGGACCTGAAAGCTGGAGATACTCAAATAACCATGTTCCTCAGGAGCTTTCCGTGTGCGGCATCGGTGATTTCAGAATAAACGCCCTCGCCCTTCGCAATCATGACGGTAGCTTGGCAGCTGATCCCAGATTTGTTAAGGCAGAGGTTATTAAGGGCAAATATTCTATTCCCGGTCTCCCCGCGTTTTACGGTGAAGAGGGAGAGACCCTTGTTGTAACTCTTAAGGACGCGCTTTACGATATTTATTTCCATATGTACTATGGCGTATTTGAGGAATATGATCTTATTACCCGTTCAGTAAGAATTGAAAACAAGTCCGATAAGTCAATTAAGCTTGAGAGAGCCCTCAGCGCAACTCTTGATTTGCCCAACGGCAGATATGACCTTGTTAATTTCTTTGGTAGACACGCTAAGGAAAGAATGTTTGAAAGAACTCAGATTCTTCATTCTCAGGTATCTGTTTCCAGTGTACGTGGCGCTTCAGGTCATATGGAGAACCCCTTTGCAATTATCGCTGAAAGCGGAGCAAATGAGGAGTACGGCGACGTATGGGGACTTGCCCTTGTTTATAGCGGTAACTTTATCATTTCTGCAGAGATGGATCAGGTTGATAAGACCCGTGTTGTTGTAGGTATCAACCCCGAGAACTTCAACTATGAGGTTGCTTCAGGCGAGACCTTCTGCACACCCGAGGTTGCTATGGTTTATAGCAATGAGGGCTTTGGTAAGATGTCAAATTGCTTCCATAAGGCAATAAGAAATAACCTTGTAAGAGGCGAATATAAGCACGCTGTACGCCCCGTTCTTATTAACAACTGGGAAGCTACATACTTTGATTTTAATGCGGATAAGCTTGTTTCCATGGCTCGTGATGCTGCTAAAATAGGTGTTGAGCTCTTTGTAATGGATGACGGCTGGTTCGGTAAGCGCGATAACGATACCACCTCTCTTGGCGACTGGTTCCCTAATGAAGAGAAGCTTCAGGGCACACTTAAATCCCTTGCTGAAAGAATTAACGCTGAGGGAATGAAGTTTGGTATCTGGTTTGAGCCCGAATGTATCTCC
>JAZQVZ010000111.1:0-4926 GCA_045632105.1 Eubacteriales bacterium
CCGGTGGCGGATGAAGCGAGTGCGACGAGGGAGAAAACAAGGAGGGTCGGGTGGGCGCAACTGCGAACACGCCCGAACCGACTATGTTTTCGAGTGGTGAAGAAAGGCATAGCCTTTCGACAATCTCTCCTTCTCCGCCAAAAAAGAGAGCAGACCAATCGGTCTGTCCTGTTTTTTTGTTGTCGAAGGATTTGAACTCTTATAGCGAGCGTGACGTCGAGGACGTCGCCCTCTACAAAAAAGAACCAACAAAAAAATAACGCACCACGTTTTCGTAGTGCGTAATAAAAATCCTTTTTCAAGTTCTTTGGCGCCACCTTTCTCGAAAGAAAGGTGGCAAAAATCCAACACAAACTAACTAACCTTTCTGAACACCCAGAGCTTACTGAACACGTAGTTTCCTATAATGACCAGCGCGGCGGCGATAAGCTTTGCGGCTATCTCGTTGACGTTTATCTCTTTTCCAAGGAGCGCCACGCTGTTAAGAGTGGGCAGAATGAGAGAGAGGACAACGGCGCCGAAATAGGTGACGGCGTAGTCGAGAAAGAAGGTCAAAACACGTCCTCCCGCAAAAACAGAGAGCTGTTTAGCGGTGGAAACGCTGTTATCGGCGTCGGTAAAGACCCATTTTTTATTAGTAAAGAATGCCACCAGCACGGCGGCTACCCATTGCGTGGTCTGTGCTACGGTATAGAGCAGAAGATATTTGGCGCTGACCGTATCCTCCACGGGAATTCCCGCGAGGGCTCTGCCCACGGTCAGTATCCCGAAATAGACCGCCCAGCCGACGAGAGTGGTTAGCACACCGAAGAACAGATAGGTTATTATCTGCTTTTTGTTCAAAAAATCCTTGGAGCTCATTTATTTCCCCTCTTTACCCTTTCCCAATAATCCTTTGCGGCGGCTTCGGTCTTATTATCCCCGTAGGAATAATACTGCCTGCCCTTGAGGTCGTCGGGGAGATACTGCTGCTTTACGTAGTGTCCCTCGTAATCGTGGGGGTACTTATAGCCCTTGAACAGCGGGCTCTGAAGATGGCTCGGAAGATTTCTGCCAAGCCCTGCCTCAACGTCAGCCATTGCGGCGTTGATAGCCGCCTCGGCGGAGTTTGATTTAGGCGCGGTAGCGAGCATCAGGGCGGCGTTTGCCAGAGGGATTCTCGCCTCGGGCATACCGATCTCCTTTGCCGACTCACAGGCGGCGCGTGTGACAACGGCGGCGAGGGGGTAAGCAAGACCTATATCCTCACTTGCTATCACCTGAAGTCTTCTGCATACCGAGATAAGCTCGCCTGCGGCAAGAAGCTTGCCAAGATAGAACATAGCGGCGTCGGGATCCGAGCCTCTTATGGACTTTTGCAGACAGGAAAGCAGGTCGAAATGAGTGTCGGTGTCGTAGTTGCCTATCTTCACGTTGAACTCGTTGACGACCTCCTCGGTTATCTCGCCGTCAGCCGAAAAATAAGCGTTTTCAAGCACACCGATGGCGTGTCTTACGTCACCCGAGGTGCTTTTTGCAATATAGGTGAGTACCTCGTCGGAGGCGCTCTTCTTTTCTCCCGTCTGTTCCTCAAGAAAGCTCATAGCTCGACGGAGGGCGCCGATGCACGCCTCGGGTCTTACGGGCTTGAACTCAAAGAGCGAGGAGCGGGAAATGATAGCGTTGTATACGTAAAAATGGGGATTTTCGGTGGTAGAAGCGATCAGCGTGACTCGTCCGTCCTCGATATATTCAAGGAGAGCCTGCTGCTGTTTTTTGTTGAAGTACTGTATCTCGTCGATGTAGAGAAGAATTCCGCCCGTGCAGAACACGTTGTCGGTGGTGGTAAGTATCTCCTTTACGTCGGCGAGCGAGGCGGTGGTTGCATTGAGGCGGTGGAAGACCATATCCGCATTTTTTGCAATTATCTCAGCCGCCGTGGTCTTTCCCGTGCCGGGAGGACCGTAGAATATCATATTGGTAAGGCGCCCTGCCGTTATCATTCGGCGAACTACGCCTCGGGGACCGAAAAGATGGTCCTGACCTACGATATCGTCGAAGCTCTTAGGTCTTATAGCATCTGCCGTTCTGACGTTGTTCATCGGCTGCCTCCCTTCTGAAAATTAAAGTAGTCCGTCAATATAACCAAGGATCTGCGGAAGCACGAGCAAAAGCAGGAAGAATACTATCGAAAGTCCAACTATTGCAAAGACCGTGCTCAGCCATCCAGAGCCCTTTTTCTCGAATTTTATTTCAGCTCGTATGCGAAGCTCCTCGGGGATATAGAAGGTCGCGTTTTCGATATCCACAAGATACGTAAGCTCCTTGAATTTGGGGAGCCTTTTGTTTTCCTCACGCTTTTTGTCGTATTCTGCCTTCTCTTCAGCCTGTTCGGCGAGGAATTGCTCCTCCTCTACGCATTTTACTATGCTTTTGAGCGAATGGCTGGAGGCGAGAGCGTATCTGGCGAGAAAATTCTTCTTAAAGCCAAGATCGTCTGCGCTCATAGCGTTCTCGCGGTCGATAGCACCCTTGGAGATGATGCGTCTTACGATGCCGCCAAGCACCTGCTTGTGATATGCCATAGCAAGACACGCGCCAACGCCTCCCACGAATATGCCGAGAACGATCAATCTCAGCGACAGGAGAGGCATATTCTCAAATCCGAGGTTTTCGTAGTTGCCGTCGACCCTCAGATATACGTCGTACAGGTAGTTCCAGACGTCCTCAAAGAAGGAGCTGTCGCTTTTTGCTGTAAGTGAAAATAAAAAATTCATCTTATTTTTCCTTTTTCTGGAAAATGATTAGTTTATAGGGCGACGTTGGTCGCCCTATTGATTATTTCTTGATGATATCGGTGCCGATATACTTGCGGAGAACCTCGGGTACTACTACCGAGCCGTCTGCAAGCTGATTCTGCTCAACGAGAGCGGGAAGGATTCGGCTGGTTGCAAGTCCCGAGCCGTTGAGGGTATGCACGAACTCGGTCTTGCCGGTAGCCTCGCGCTTAACTCTCATCATACCTCTGCGTGCCTGATAGTCACGGGCGTTGGATACCGAGGAAACCTCCTTGTAGCCGTTCATAGAGGGAATGTTTATCTCAATGTCGTAGGTTCTTGCCATAGAAGCCGAGCAGTCCTCTGCTGCGAGCTTAACCGTTCTGAAGTGGAAGCCGAGTCCCTTTACAAGACCCTCAGCGTTTGCCACCAGCTCCTCGAAAGCCTCGTCGCTCTTCTCGGGAAGAGTGTACTGAACCATTTCAACCTTGTTGAACTGGTGTCCTCTTACCATTCCGCGCTCGTCTGCGCGGTAGCTGCCTGCCTCACGGCGGAAGCAGGGGGTGTAGCTGATGTACTTGCGGGGGAGATCTGCCTCGGTGAGTATCTCATCTCTGTGGAGAGAAACGAGGGCGGTCTCTGCGGTGGGAAGCATGAAGCGGCGGCGCTCGTCCTCAGCGGTCTCAAGCCAATAAACGTCCTCTGCAAACTTGGGGAACTGACCTGCGGTAAGTCCGCACTCGTAGCCGAGCATGTGAGGAACCATTACCATCTCGTAGCCGTTGCTCATGTGGGTGTCGATAAAGTAGTTAAGAAGAGCCCACTCGAGCTTTGCGCCCATTCCGCGGTATATCCAGAAGCCTGCGCCCGAAAGCTTTGCGCCTCTCTTGTAGTCGATAAGACCGAGATCGGTGCAGAGATCAACGTGGTTCTTGGGCTCGAAGTCGAATACCTTGGGCTCGCCGAAGAAACGGAGAGGCTGATTGTTCTCCTTGCCGCCTGCAAGAAGATCCTCGTCGGGAAGGTTGGGAAGTCCGAGCATTACGGAGGTGAACTGGGTCTCAACCTCCTTAAGACGCTCGTCGATAGACTTGGTCTTTGCGGAGAACTCCTTCATCTGAGCAAAAATAGCGCTTACGTCCTTGCCCTCCTTCTTGTACTGAGGAATGAGCTTGTTGACCTTGTTCTGCTCTGCCTTGATGGACTCGGTCTCTGCAATGAGATTTCTTCTCTCTGCGTCAAGAGCAAGTATCTGCTCTATCTCTGCGCGCGCCTCTTTACCCTTCTTCTGAAGTCTGGCAATGACCTCCTCGGGCTTTTCTTTGATATATCTGATATCTAACATATTGTATTCCTTTCAGGCGTTTACGGTCTGTCGGAATTTCGCTTCCTCCAAAGAACCGCGCTTCCGCAGAACGCCATAATAATTTATTTTTTAAGTTCTTTTGGTTCTTTTCTCGAAAGAAAAGAACTAAAAACGCGTCCCTTATTCGTTAAAGAAACGCTCGCCGCAAAGGCTCATAAGCAGAGCCTCGAGGTCAGCATCGTCGTCATAGGTAAGCTCAACGACGCGCTTGCGGGAGGAACGGGAGATCCTTACCTTTCTTCCCATAGCCGAGGTAGCCTTGTGCTCAAGCTCCTTCATATAGATCTTCACCTGAGAGCCCGCCTTGAGAGCCTCTTCCTCGATCTCCTCCTGAAGCGCCGCCTCGTTTATGCGCTTAACGGCGTTCTCGACTGCGCGGACCGACAGCTTTTCAGCAACAGTGCGCTGAGCCAGAGGAAGCATATCCTCCTCGTTGTCAAGTCCGAGGATCGCTCTCGCGTGTCCGGTAGACAGCTCGCCGTCACGGAGAAGCTCAAGAACCTCGTCGGGAAGGTCGAGAAGACGGAGCATATTGGTAACGGTGGAACGGTTCTTGCCCACCTGCTTTGCAACGTCGTCCTGCTTAAGACCGAAGCGTTCGATAAGCGCGCGGTAGCCCATAGCCTCTTCCACGGGATTCAGGTCTTCACGCTGAACGTTCTCGATAATAGCGACCTGAGCCGCCTTGAGCTCGTCGCCGTCGAATATAACTGCGGGCATCTCGGAAAGTCCCGCCATCTTTGCCGCTCTCCAGCGGCGCTCGCCTGCGATTATCTCGTAGGTGCCCTCGGCGTGAATGCTCTC
>JAZQVZ010000112.1:0-13094 GCA_045632105.1 Eubacteriales bacterium
AGCGTCAACCTTTTCAACGATACCGGCGTTCTTTGCTACGATAACGACACCGGAGTCAACCGCTGCCTTGTATTCCATACCCGTACCAACGATGGGGCTGTCGGTAACCATAAGCGGAACCGCCTGCTTCTGCATGTTAGAGCCCATGAGCGCACGGGAGTTATCGTCGTTCTCAAGGAAGGGGATCATTGCGGTAGCAACCGATACCACCATCTTGGGAGAAACGTCCATAAAGTCAACCTCGTTGGGAGTTCTCTCAACGAACTCGCCCTTATCTCTTGCGGTTACTCTGTCGTGAACGAAGTAGCCGTTCTCATCGATGGGCTCGTTTGCGGGAACGATCACGAAGTTGTCTTCCTTGTCGGCAGTCATATAAACTACCTCATCGGTAACTCTGCCAGTCTCTCTGTCTATCTTGCGGAAGGGCGCCTCGATAAAGCCGTAGTCGTTGATCTTCGCATAGGTAGTCAGGTAGGAGATAAGACCGATGTTAGGTCCTTCAGGAGTCTCGATAGGACACATACGACCGTAGTGGGTGTAGTGTACGTCACGGACGTCGAAGGATGCTCTCTCTCTGGAAAGACCGCCGGGACCAAGAGCCGAAAGACGGCGCTTGTGGGTGAGCTCTGCCAGAGGGTTGTTCTGGTCCATAAACTGAGAAAGCTGAGAGGAGCCGAAGAACTCACGGATAACCGTGGTAACGGGCTTAATGTTGATAAGCGCGCCGGGGGTCAGCTTCTCGCCGTCCTGAATGGTCATTCTTTCCTTAATTATCTTATCCATTCTGGTGAAGCCGATGCGGAGCTGGTTCTGGAGCTGCTCACCGACAGAACGGATACGACGGTTGCCGAGGTGGTCGATATCGTCCTTAACGCCAACGCCGTTCATAAGATTAAGAAGGTAGTTTACGGAAGCAAATACGTCGTCCTTGGTCAGGCACTTGGGACAAAGGTCAGCAATTCTTTCCTTAGCCATAGCCTTGATAGCGTCAACGTCGTCGCCGCAAGCCTCCTTGATCTCAAGAAGAACAGGAATGCGAGCCTTCTCGTTAACACCGCAGTCCTGAAGACCGAAGCCGATGATATGCTCAGGGTATATTGTATTATTGGAAAGAACCTTAACGATCTTTCCGTTGTCAAGCTCAAGACGAACCTCGTTAACACCTGCGTTCTCGATAAGGTGTGCCTCCTCGTTGTTAAGGAGCTTGCCAGCCTCAAAGAGGATCTCGCCGGTGAGAGGGCTTACTACGGGAGCAGCAAGCTTGTGGCCTCTGATACGAGAGTGAATAGCCATCTTCTTGTCGAACTTGTAGCGTCCTACGGATGCGATATCGTAGCGCTTGTTGTCAAAGAAGTAGTTATTGATAAGCGTCTGTGCGGGCTCGATAAGAGCGGGCTCGCCGGGACGGAGCTTCTTATAGATTTCCTTAAGCGCCTCTATGCTGGGTGTGGAGTTAGCATGGAGAGCAAGGGATTCGGATTCATCCTTGTCGAAGGTGAGGGTAAGAGCCTGCTCCTCGCCAAGAAGATCGTATATTTCCTCTCTGGTGTTAAGACCGAGAGCGCGGATAAACATAGTAAGAGGAAGCTTACGGGTCTTGTCTATACGAACGTAGATAACGCCGCTGGCATCAACCTCATACTCAAGCCAAGCTCCTCTGTAAGGAATAACCTGAGTGCTGTATACCTCATTACCGGATTTATCGATAGTATTATCATAGTACATTCCGGGAGAACGTATGATCTGAGAAACGATAACACGCTCTGCGCCGTTGATGACGAAGGTTCCCGTTTCAGTCATGATCGGGAAATCGCCCATAAATATGTCAGTCTGCTTTACCTCACCGGTAAGCTTGTTGGTAAGACGAACGTTTACCTTAAGGGGAGCCGCATAGTTCGCGTCACGCTCCTTGCACTCCTCTACTGTGTACTTCGGCTTCTGATCGATAGAATAGGAAACGAATTCTATGACGAGATTTTCCGAATGGTCCGTTATAGGAGATATGTCGCGAAGCACCTCCATAAGACCTTCCTCCAGAAACCACTTGAAGGACTTTGTCTGTACCTCAACGAGATTCGGAAGCTCACACGGGAACTGGGATTTCGAGAAACTCATTCTCGTGTTCTGACCAAGCTTTTGTTCTTTTACATTGACCATTGATCTAACCACTCCATTCAAAGTATTATCCGCTCACTGTACCGTCGCGGAACACGGAAGCGATGCTTTTTTATGAAACTTTTACGCGCATACGCATATAAATATAATATCGAAAAATTTTTTCGCTCCACACTATATATTTCTACGCAAGGGGCATAAAAGGACATAATAAGCAATTATAATGCAGTTTACTATTTTAGCACTATTGTCAAGAGTTGTCAAGAGTTTTTTAGAAAAAAATTCAACTTTTTTTAAAAAACATGGTTTATTCGCCCCGAAAAGCCGAAAAATAAAATTTTTTACATTTTTCAAACTTTTTTTAAAAAAGGTATTGCAATACGAAATTTTTTGTGGTATCATATGTAAATGTATGGACGAATGCGACGCGTACCCTCTCATACGCCCGCTCACTCTTAGTAATGTTTAACGGAGGTAGAAAGCAATGCCTAATATTAAAAGTGCTAAAAAGCGTGTCCTCGTAACAAAGACAAAGACACTTCAGAACAAGATGTTCCGCACTCAGCTCAAGACTGATATCAAGAAGTATCAGGCTGCTGTTGCTGCAGGTGACACTGCTCTTGCACAGGAGACCTATAAGGCTGCTGTCAAGAAGATTGACCAGGCTGCTGCTCGCAACATCATTCACAAGAATGCTGCTGCTCGCAAGAAGAGCCAGTTCACAAAAGCTCTCAACAATATGTAATAATAGCCGTACATAGTTTCTCACCACTATGTACGGTTATTTACTTTTACAGGAGGAAAAAATGATATTCACAAGCATTTCTCAGCTTATCGGAGGCACTCCCCTGCTCTATCCCGAAAACTATAACAAAAAGAACGCCAACGGCGCGAAGATCCTCTGCAAGCTTGAATACCTCAATCCCGCAGGAAGCTCCAAGGACCGCGCGGCGCTCCAGATGATAAACGACGCCGAGGAAAAGAGCCTTATAAATAAGGATGGGAGCACGGTGATCATAGAGTCCACCAGTGGCAACACGGGTATAGGACTTGCCGCCGTAGCCGCATCAAGAGGATACAGGATGATCCTTACTATGCCCGAAAGCATGAGTATAGAACGCAGAAAGCTGCTTGCCGCATACGGCGCCGAGATAGTTCTCACCGATGCAAGACTTGGTATGAAGGGCGCAATAGATAAGGCCGCCGATATAGCCGCTTCTCTGCCCTCCGCATTTATCCCCTCTCAATTCGACAACCCCTCCAACCCCGATGCTCACAAAAGCACCACGGGTCCTGAAATATGGAAGGACACCGACGGGCAGGTCGACATCTTCGTGGCAGGTATAGGCACAGGCGGAACCATAAGCGGTGTAGGTGAATATCTCAAGAGCATGAACCCCAACGTTCAAATAGTCGGCGTTGAGCCCTCCAGCTCCCCCCTTATATCCAAGGGACGCTCGGGCCCCCACGGGCTTCAGGGCATTGGAGCCAACTTTATTCCTAAAAACCTTAACCAAGATATAGTGGATAAGATAATCACCGTAAGCGAGGCAGACTCCTACGCTACCGCAAAGGAGCTTGCACGTCGCGAGGGGATCCTCTGCGGAATCACCTCGGGCGCGGCGCTTCACGTAGCCACCGAGCTTTCGCGTCTTCCTGAAAATCAGGGCAAGACCATCGTAGTCCTGCTTCCCGACACAGGCGCGAGATATCTCTCCACTCCTCTGTTCGAATAAAAAAAGAGCCGAAAGGCTCTTTTTTTATTCGAAATATTTTCCCTGCCAGCTTCCTCTCTCATAAAGAAGCTTGTCGATATCGTTTATGACCGACACCTTTTTTCTGCTCCAATCGGGAGCCAGCAGATCCTCGCCCATTCCGTCACCCGTCACACGGGCAACCACGGTATCGCGAGGCAGAAGCTCAATAGCATCGGCAACAAGGGTAACGTATTCCTCCTTAGTAAGAGGCGTGTATTCTCCACTCTCATACATCTCTACCATTTTCGTATTCTTCAACACGTGCAGCAAATGTATCTTCACCTGCTCGGGAGCAAGCGCCGCTACGTCGCGGACCGTCTTCATCATATCCTCTCGGCTCTCACCGGGAAGACCGAATATTATATGAACGCATATATTTATCTTCTGCGACGCCTTGCGAAGCCTTTCGTAGCCCTCTAAAAATTCACCAAAGCCGTGGCCTCGGTTTATTATCTCTGCTGTAGCGTCAGAGGAGCTTTGAAGTCCAAGCTCCACGGTCAGCACCGTGCGCTCTGCAAGCTCCGAGAGAAGCTCACAAACGTCGCTTGGCAGACAGTCTGCGCGGGTGGCAATATTCATTCCCACCACACCCTCAAGCGCCAGCGCCTCCTCGTATCTCTGTCGCAAAAGCTCCACGGGAGCATATGTGTTGGTGTGCGCCTGAAAATAGGGTATGCACCTCTCGGTGCTCCATTTTGAAGAAAGCTTTGCACGGGTCAGGTCATACTGCTCTCTCACCGACAGCACAGGGCTCTCGGCAAAATCTCCGCTTCCGCGACCCGAGCAATATATACATCCTCCAACACCGCATCTGCCGTCGATATTCGGGCAGGTAAGACCAATGTCAAGAGGTATCTTTGCCGCCTTTCCTCCAAAGGTACGGCGCAGATAGTAATCATACGTATAGTAACGCTTGTTACTGTCGGTATTCAGATAGGGGTTTTCACTTCTCTGCGTTTTCTTCATCGCCGTTCCTTTCAAATATTTATTTAGGGCTGTCGAGTTGCGACAGCCCTTATTTTTTATTATGCCAAAAGCTTTTCAACTGCCGCAAGACGAGCGCAAACGGTAAATACGTTCATAGCCTTCTCAAGCTCCTCGTTGGAGGGGAAGGTAGGAGCGATACGGATATTGCTGTCGTAGGGGTCCTTGCCGTAAGGATAGGTTGCGCCTACGTTGGTAAGAACAACGCCTGCCTCCTTACAAAGCTGGTAGGTTCTCTTAGCGCAGCCCTCCATAGCATAGAAGCTTACGAAGTAACCACCCTTGGGACGAGTCCAATGCGCCGCGCCTGTTCCGTTGAGGTCGCGGGAAAGAGTCTTCTCAACGATCTCAAACTTGGGGCGGATAAGGTCTGCAAGAACCATCATATGAGCCTTTATATTCTCTGCGGTCTTGAAATACTTCACGTGACGGATCTGGTTGATCTTGTCAAAGCCGATGGTCTGTACGCCAAGTATGTTCTTGATCTGCTCAAGGTTTTCAGTAGATGCTGCAAAGAGAGCAACACCCGAGCCGGGGAAGGATATCTTTGAGGTGGAAGCAAAGTACATTACTCTGTTCTCGGTACCGTACTTACGGCACTCTGCGAATATATCAAGAAGAACGTCTCCGCCCTCTGCATAAAGCTCGTGTACAGCGTAAGCGTTATCCCAGAAGATACGGAAATCGTTTGCCGCAGTGGGCATCTTTGCAAGACGGGTAACCGTCTCGTCGGAGTAGGTGTATCCGTCGGGGTTGGAGTACTTGGGACAGCACCAGATACCCTTTATGGAATCATCTGCCGCTACAAGCTTCTCAACCATATCCATATCGGGACCTGTGGGGAGCATGGGAACGTAGACAAGCTCGATTCCAAGCGACTCGCAGATAGTAAAGTGACGGTCATAACCGGGTGCGGGGCAAAGGAACTTTACCTTGTCAAGACGGCACCAGGGCTTCTCGCTTCCTACAACACCGTAGAGCATAGCTCTTGCAACAGCGTCGTACATAAGGTTAAGAGAAGAGTTACCGCCGATAAAGAGATTCGATGCGGGGATTCCCAAGAGGTCAGAGAAAAGCTTCTTTGCCTCGGGGATACCGTCAAGAACACCGTAGTTACGGCAATCAAGACCGTTTTCCGTCTTGCAATCCTCTGCGCTGGAAATGCAATCGAGCATTCCTGTCATAAGATCGAGCTGCAGCTGACCGGGCTTACCTCTGGAAAGGTCGAGGGCAAGACCCTGCGCCTTAAGCGCGTTATATTCTGCCTCAAGAGATGTCTTGAGACTATTCAATTCCTCGCGGGACATTTGTGTGTAGTTCATACTTCCTCCGTGAACTGTTTTTCGCCTTTTTAAGCGTAATTTTTTATATCCCGTATATTGTAGCACACAAATTTCAAAAAAGCAAGAATTATTTTTAAATTTTGCAAAAAATTATAAAAATATGCCTTTATCAGCAATTTTCCCAAAATCTACGAATAATTTCTGCAAGTGAACTTGCATTTCCTGCATATTTTACGCCCTTCCAATGAGCAGGAAACAGTCCTCTGTACTTAGGTGTGGCATATCGGTCGTCGGCAAGCACCACTATTCCGCAGTCCTCACCCGTTCTTATTACTCTTCCCGCCGCCTGAAGCACGTTGTTCATTCCGGGATAGGTGTAAGCGTAATCGTAACCCATACCGTCGTCACTCTTAAGATCGAAATGCTCCTTTATGATATTTCTCTCGTTGGAAAGACCGGGAAGACCTACGCCGAAGATTATCGAACCGATAAGGCGGCTACCCGGCAGATCCACGCCCTCGGAGAATACTCCTCCAAGCACACAGAAGCCTATTCTCATACGCCCACGGTCATCCTTGAAGGCAGAAAGGAACTCCTCCCTCTCGCGAACTCTCATATTCTTCTTCTGCACCACGCATTCCACGCGCGGATATTTCTTTGAAAACACCTTGTATGTCTGCTCAAGACATTGATAGGACGGGAAATAAGCAATATAGTTACCCGGGCGCGAGGTTACCGAAGCCGCTATCACGGTAGCAAAGCGCTTGGCGTTGTCCTCACGGGAATCAAAGCGGGTATTTACGTAGTCGGCTACCGCCACACAAAGATTTTCACTCGGGAAGGGAGAGATCAGCGTCAGCTTTTCTGCGCTCTTTCCCCCGCCCAGTACGTCGCAAAAATATTCGGGAGGCGTAAGGGTCGCCGAGAACATCACGGCAGACGCGGATCTGTTAAGAAGCGCATTCATTACGTCGGAGGGGTCAAGACAGTATATCCTTACCGATATATCTCCGTTCTCTATCTGCCCGTAAAAGCGGAAGCCTCGGTCAAAATACTCTCCCACTGTAATATATTTTCTCACCTGAGAGCAAACAAAACGGATATTTTTAGCCAGATAATGCTGAGGATTTCCCTTGAGCCACTTATCACAGCTCTTTATAAACGCCCCGAAGGTGCGGCCGATCTGCTCAACAGGCGAGGCGCTTATGTAAAATCCCCTCTCGTTGCTCTGTTCGTCCTTGACGATATCCTGACGGCAGAGCTTTCTTATTACGGAGAACGACGAAATAATGGGAGAAAGAATATCGCTTATCTCCTCACGGCAGATATCGTCCTCTGCTATCATTCCCATTATACGCTCAAAGTCGCTTCTGCGAAGCTCGGCAGAATACATTTCTCTTGCTCTGTCGGCAAGGTTATGCGCCTCGTCTATCAAAAAGGCGTATTTTTCCTGCGTTCCTCTGCCCTGCGCTCCGAAATAACGGCGGAAATATACCGAAGGATCAAAGGCGTAATTGTAGTCGCAGATTATTATATCGCAAAGCTCGGAAAGATCAAGGGATAGCTCGTAGGGACAAACGCCGTACTTTTTCGCCATCTCCACGATAAGCCCCGTGGGATATCCGCTGTAATTCTCCAGCATCTCACGAAGCGCCGCGTCAACTCTGTCGTAGTATCCTCTCGAGTTTGTGCATATCTCGGAGCTGCACCTGTCGATGCCCTCGGCCTTTCTGGCAGGACACTGACAAAGCTGCTCCTTGGCGGTGATAACCACCGCTCGAAGCTTTACGCCCGAGGCATGAAGCTTTGCGGCAGCCGCAAACGCCTCCTTACGAGTGGCAGTCTTGGGGGTGAGATAGAATATCTTGTCGATATATCCCTTTCCCAGCGCCCTGACGGCAGGAAAGAGAGCCGATATGGTCTTACCCGTGCCCGTAGGAGCCTCGACAAATATACGCCTACCGCCACGAATAGCCGAATAACAGCTTCTTATCATGCTCTCCTGTCCCTCACGAAGCTCTCCGTAGGGAAACACCGCGCTCTCCGCCGAGGGAAGTCCCTCGCAGACACGCTGACGGGCTATCTCTCCGCGATAGCTTATTCTTTCGATAAGCCCCTCGTAAAAGTTCTTAAGCTCGGAGAGTAAAAATCTGTATCTAAAGTATTTAAGCTTCTTGTTTTCTACGTTGTAGTAGCTTACGCGACCGTCGATTACCGACAGCCCCTCCTTGACGGCGAGAAAATACGCCGAGCACTTAAGCAGAGCTAAAGTAAGCTCATCGGGGGACGCAAAAAAGCTCTTGCCCTTGACACACTTGATCTTGTCAACCTCTACTCCGCCCTTGCGGATAACTCCGTCTGCCGTGAGAGATACGGTATAATAAAGTCCGCCGAAGGATGTCGTATTGCAAAGCTCAACGTCGGGATTGTAGTATGCGCCCGCCTCGGACTGAAGTCTGTAAAACATCTCCCTGTCATCTCTTGGAAGCTCGCCGGCGCCGAGATGAAATCCGTCAAGATCGCCACGTCGCAGTGCGAGCATACAAAGCTCACGTCCGCAAAGCTCTACGGCGCAGGTCTCTGCATTATATTTCATTACGGCACCTCCCTTCTGTTATACGGACAAGAAAGGCTCTCATAGACTAATACGAAGCAAGCCAAAGTCCGTGCAAATTCATACATTATCATTATATCACCCCCCGCTCCTTTCGTCAACTCCAAAATATACAAGTCTTTTTCC
Source organism: Eubacteriales bacterium (assembly GCA_045632105.1). Classification (GTDB taxonomy): domain Bacteria; phylum Bacillota; class Clostridia; order Oscillospirales; family CAG-272; genus HGM12713. The sequence continues at coordinate 8,880 of JAZQVZ010000112.1, forward strand.
ATATTTTTAGGGGTACCATTTTCACGGCATTACGCTTATAATGTAATAGTGAAGACGGTCAAGGCAGAAAGGAAGGCCTTTATGGAATATATACTGATAAACGACTCAAAGCTGAAGATCATTCTTGAGAGCCGAGAGCTTGCCGAGTGGGATATAAGCGCCGACGAGCTTGACTATGCCAATCCTGCCGCAAAGCGGGTCTTTGAGGGCCTGCTTGATCACGCAAAAAAGGAGCTTGGCTTTGACACCTCTGGATACAAGGTGCTCCTTCAGCTATACCCCTCCAAGGACGGAGGCTGTGAGCTATTCGTCACCCGACTTGGCAAGGATCCGTCGGCAAAGCAATCAGCACTTGCCAAAGATCAAAAGCGTTCCGAGCCCCGAGCATACAGCTTTGATAGGCTATCGCATCTACTGTCAGCCTGCAAACGCCTGTCGACAATGGGATACAGCGGCGACAGCTCAGCTTGGTTTGATACCGAGAACAGATGGTTTTTACTGTTGTCCCTGCCCTTTGAGCCCACCTCTGACACTGATTCTCTTAATTTCATATCCGAATACGGAGAGCCCGAAAGCCCACGGGCGCTGGAGCTGTATCTCTCCGAATACGGAAGCGAGATCTGCAGGGGCGACGCCGTAACAATGCTTGGAAAAATTTAATATATACAGGAGAAGCCTATGAACGACCACAGTATTCAAAAGGAAGCCGAAAACGTCGGATATATGGTGGTGAGAGTTTCTACCGCAGGCGGAGCCATACCCCTTGAGGACGCGGCGGTAAGCATAAAAGGAAGCACCCCCGAAAGCTCGGGAATCGTATTCTCAATGACCACCGACCGCGACGGACTTACCCCCAAGGTGTCCCTGCCCGCTCCCGCCCGCGCTCTGTCGGGCTCGCCGGGTAATCCCGAACCCTTCTCCACCTGGAATATAGACGTATTCAAAAGCGGCTATATCCCCGCAAGATTTCAAAGCGTACCCGTTTATTCCTCGATAGTTTCGGTGCAGCCTGCCAACCTCGTTCCCATACCCGAGCAATTCATCGCTCCCGAGGTATATAACGAAAGCGAAAGCCCCGATCTTTAAGGAGGATATGATGAACGCCAATATTCCCTTCATACCCGAAAACATAACCGTACATCTCGGCTCTCCCGACAGCAATGCACCAAACGTCACCGTTCCCTTTATCGACTATATCACCAACGTCGCCTCAAGCGAGATATACCCTACGTGGCCCGAGGAGGCGATCCGCGCCAACGTGTACGCCCAAATATCCTTTGCGCTCAACCGCATCTACACCGAATTCTACCGCTCACGAGGCTATGATTTCGATATCACCAATTCAACCGCCTATGACCAGTCCTTCGTCAACAACAGAGATTATTTTGAAAATATAAGTCAGATAGTAGGTGATATCTTCAATAGCTACCTTACCCGTCAGGGAAGCGTAGAGCCGCTGTTTGCCCAATATTGCGACGGTATCAGGGTCAGATGCGACGGTCTTTCTCAATGGGGCACGGTAGACCTTGCCGAGCAGGGCTACACCCCCTACGAAATACTCCAATATTACTATGGAAACGATATAAACATAATAAACGACGCTCCCATTATGAACGTTACCTCCTCTGCCCCCGAGCGCCCTCTGCGGCTTGGAAGCGGAGGAGATCAGGTGCGCACGCTCCAGCTGCGTCTTAACCGCATATCCGACAACTACCCATCTATCCCCAAGATAGCCCTGCCCGACGGCGTGTTTTCCTTTGATACCGAGGACGCGGTAAAGCGCTTTCAGGAGATATTCGGGCTTACTCCCGACGGCATCGTGGGTAACGCCACCTGGTATAAAATTCTCTTTCTCTACAATGCCGTAAAAAGACTGAACGAGCTTGATTCAGAGGGCATCACGCTCTCTGAGGTGACCCTGCAATACCCCGGAGCCACAAAGCTTGGCGACACGGGTGACGGAGTTCGCAACATTCAGTATCTTCTGGCGTATCTTCAGCAATTCTACAACGAGATACCCCCCGTCGCCTTTGACGGAATATACGGCCCCGCCACCGAAGAAGCGGTCAAAGCTTTCCAACGGCTGTTCGATATTCCCATCACGGGCGAGGTAGACCCCATCACCTGGGATTCGCTCTATCGAACCTATCAGGGCTTTATACAAACGATACCCTTCAAATATTTCGAGGGCCGCCTCTACCCCTACCCCGGCGTTCCTCTGCGCCTCGGCTCTGAATCCGAGGTGGTCAGATTGCTTCAGGAATACCTGAATTATATCTCAAATTTCTATCTGCAGATCCCCTCGGTATCTCCCACGGGGTATTTCGGCGAGCGTACGCAGGAGGCGGTCATCGCCTTTCAACGAATGGAGGGGCTGACCCCCAACGGCACGGTAGGCGCTAATACATGGAACGCCATAACCTCGCTTTACAGCGATCTTTATCTTGGCAACAGGCTCTCCGACGGACAGTACCCCGGCTATGAGATAGGCACCTGAGCAAGGAGGAAAATATGGATACACCACTGAATCTTAAGGATGCAATACTCAATCTTCAGCGATATCTCCGCGCCATATCCTTTGCCGATAGCCGTATAACGAGAGTGCCTGTGGACGGCATATACGGAAGCGACACTCAAAAGGCAGTAGCCGAATATCAGCGCACCCGAGGTCTCCCCGAAACAGGCATCGTTGACAAAAGCACCTGGGACAGCATCTATGACGAATACAGGATCCTGACACGCTCCAACGACCGCACACCCTCTGTCAATTTCTTCCCCACCGTTCCCGACGATTACGAGTCGGCTCGCGGTGAGCGAAGCACCTTTATAACGGCGATACAGCTGCTCCTGCGTGAGCTTTCGGTAATATACGACGATTTTCCCAAAATAGAGATAAGCGGCGTCTTCGACGCTCCCACCGAGGAGGCGGTGAAGATATTCCAGCTTGCCTCAGGACTACCTCCTACGGGCAGGGTCGATCTTGTCACCTGGAACCGTATGGGACGGGATTTTGAGAATTATCGGGAAAATTGATAATATAAACAGCATAAAGCCGACCTCTCCGTGTCTATAATCATAAAAACAAATCACACTAAAAAGAAGGTTCCTATGGTTAACAAATTTACGCAAAAGGCCCAGGGAGCTCTCTCCTCGGCTCTTAAGATCGCCGAGGAGCTTGGGCACAGCTACGTAGGCACCGAGCATCTTTTGCTCGGTCTTATTTCGCAAAAGGAGAGCATTGCCTCGAGGATACTTGTTCTCAGGGGCGCAGTTGAGGCAAAGCTCAAAAAGGAGCTTTGCGACTACGTGGGAGTAGGCACTAAAAGTAATATTTCGCCCTCGGATATGACGCCGAGGCTTCACTTGATAATAGAAAACGCCTCTCGCGAGGCAGAAAAAAACGGCACCCGATATATCGGCACCGAGCACCTGCTTGCCGCCCTGCTCTCTCGCAGAGATTGTGTAGCTATCCGTCTGCTTGAGGATCAGGGCGTGTCAATAGCCGACGTGCGAGCCGATCTTGCCGCATTTATCGGCAGCGCGCCCAGCAGAGTAAGAGAAACCCCAAGCCGCGCCGATGAACAGACTAAAAAGGGCAAAAAAAGTCCGCTCTTGGCATACGGCAAGGATCTGACCGAGCTTGCCCGTCTTGGCAAGACCGATCCCGTCCTCTGCCGAGAGATCGAAACCGAGCGGCTGATACGTATACTTTGCAGACGCACCAAGAACAACCCCTGTCTTATCGGTGAGCCGGGCGTGGGCAAGACCGCAGTTGTAGAGGGACTTGCAGAGCGCATAGCCTCAGGCAGAGTTCCTGCCGAGCTCTGCGACAAGAAAATAATCACCCTCGACATCTCGTCGATGATAGCGGGAGCAAAATTCCGAGGCGAGTTTGAGGACAGAATAAAGGGCGTGGTAGATGAGGTCAAAAGCGACCCCTCGGTAATACTGTTCGTAGACGAGATGCACATAATGGTAGGAGCGGGAGCCGCGGAGGGAGCAATTGACGCGTCAAATATCCTCAAACCCTCTCTGGCGCGAGGAGAGATAAGAATGATAGGCGCCACCACTCCTCTCGAATACCGCACTCACGTGGAAAAGGACCCCGCTCTTGAGCGCCGCTTTCAGCCCGTGCGCCTTGAGGAGCCCTCTCCCGAGGAAGCAATATCCATTCTCTCGGGACTCAAGGACAGATACGAGAGCCACCACAATATC
>JAZQVZ010000113.1:0-19948 GCA_045632105.1 Eubacteriales bacterium
GAGAATATTTCCTTGGCGTACCTAAGGAGGTATTTGAGAGCAGTGCCTGTGTAGGTCAGATGCGCTCTGCCGACGTAAACGGCGAGAAGACCGCATCCAGCATACAGAATATGCTCAGCTCTGCAGACGAGAGCGTGGATAGCGCGAGGATACTCAAGCAGCTTGATTCCGTAAGAGTAGAGCTCAGACACAAAAATAGAACGGGCGGAAGCCTTTTTGAGGATGAGCAGAAAATAGATGCGCTTAAGCAGCGTCTTGAGAAGGCAAGGGAGGCTAATCTCTCGCTTGAGGACTGGCAGAAAAAGCTGGAGATCGCAAAGCGAGATATCGAGATAGTTGAGCACGATCTTGAGGAGCGTGAAAATCTTCTTGCTGAGATAAACAAGATAAATATCCTGAAGCGCTTCGAGGCTCTTGATGCTCAAAGAGCAGAGAAGGATGGACTTGCCGCGCAAAAGCAGAAGCTGAAGGAAGAGGAGCTTTACACCGATTTCTTCCCTAATGCAAGACATACCGCAGAGTTGAATCTCGGCGCAGAGAGCCTTGCCGATGCGACCCTCAGATATGAGGAAAAGCGCGCTGAGGCAGAGAGCGGAGCAGCTGAGTGCTATGACAAGAGCCTTGCAGGTCTTGGCGAGCTTATAGAGCAGAAGGGCGGTGCCTCGGCAGTTATTGGTGAGGTATCCGAGCTTCAGGCGAAAAAGAAGGGTCAGGACAAGCTGACCGCAGCGTTCTGGATAATACAGGCAATACTTTCGGTAGCCGGCGCCCTTATAATGGTGGGCGGTCAGCTGTTTGGTGCGGCATTGTTTGCGTTCCTGATACCTGCAGTGGCTGTTACCGTAAGCGGAGCTAAGAAAAAGAAGGCTCTTGACAGAGCCATAAACGAAATAGCCGAGGAATACGGCGCATCCCCCGATGAGCTTGCAGAGCGTCTGGCTTTGTGTGCCGAGCAGCTTTCTCTCTATCGCTCAAGCACCGCGCTTGAGGCAAGACTGTCTGCCGAGCTTGCAGAGGCGGAGAGAGTGCTTAATAAGAGCAGAGATGCTCTTGCAGAGCTGCTTGGCAAGACTGTCGACGTGGCAGAGCCTACTTGTGAGGCGGCAATGGCAGAGCAGGCAAGACTTGAAGCTTTCCTCGATAAGTATGATTCGCTTTGTCGCGAAGAGGAGGCTCTTGACCGTATGATAAGAACCGAGGAATATGCCCTTAGTCCTTATAACCGTCAGGCGCTTCGTGAGGAGATAACCGTTGATATAGCCGAGGTAACGCCTACCGCTATTGCCGAGGCAGAGAAGATGAAGAACTTCCTTGCAAGCAAGAAGAAGGCGCTTGAGCGCAGAGCGGCTACCCTTAACGATACCGTGATCGAGCTTAAGACAAGCGCAGAGGATCCTCTGCCTATTGCCGATTCTCTTGCAGAGCTTGAGGCGAAATATCAGCGAGAAAGCGAGTTCTATACCGCTCTTACTATGGCGATGGAATCTATCGAGCAGGCAGGTAAGGTTATGAGCGGAAGCGTAATGCCCGCAATTTCGGATCACGCAGGTAAGATATTGGGCAGGATCAGCGGTGAGAAATACAGCACCATGCGAACCACAGGAACTCTGGCCCTCTCTCTTGATAGCGACGGTTTTGGAGTTAAGTCGGATTTCCTTAGTGCAGGTACTCGTGACGCCGCATATCTGGCGCTTCGAATTGCGCTGTTTATGAGAATATACGGCGAGAATATGCCGCCTCTCGTGCTTGACGAGGCTCTTTGCCAATTCGATGACGTGAGAGCAGAGCGTATGCTCTCTATGCTTCACGATCTGGCTTTGGAGGGCGTTCAGTGTCTGCTATTTACCTCTCATAAGCGTGAGGGAGAAATATGCAATAAAAATGGGCTTGAATATGAAAATATCAGGCTTTAATGTGCAGGGTGTATAAAAAACTTGGTGTAATTTTGTTATATTTTGCTTTTGAAAAAATCAAAGAAATATGTTAAAATATATACAAAGATAGCAAAAGGAGGAAGAATATGTTCGAGATTGGCACTTGTGTATGCTATCGTTCAGAAGGAATCTGCAGGATAAACGACATTCGTAACGAGAGCTTTGGCGCTTCCGGCGGTGAAGAATATTATATTCTTGCTCCTATAAAGGATCCTAATTCCACGCTTTACGTTCCCGTAAATAACGAGCTTCTTGTGGCAAAGATGCTTCCTCTGCTTTCTGCAGATGAGGTGTGCAGGGTGGCGGATGAGCTTCGCGAAAAGCGTATGGAGTGGAAGGTTGAAAGCAGAGCGCGTAATCACGCTCTTCGTGACGCGATCAATGCAGGCGACAGATACTCACTGATAATACTTATCAACACCATTACAGAGAAGCGCGGCGAGCTTGCCGCTATCGGTAAGAAGCTGACGGGTGGCGACGAGGGAATGCTTAAGAGAGCGAAGAAGATGCTGGTCGATGAGTTTTCCTATACCACCGATATTGCCGACGAGGACACGTTGATGATGGTGCTTGAGGGAAAGATAAGATGTAATCCCAAGAACTAAAAAAAGAAGGCGTAAGCCTTCTTTTTTTAGTTTACTACGTTTATTGGGTCTCCCTCAATGAAGCGGGAGAGGTTTTCGGTGACTATGGACAGCAGACGCTGACGGGTATCTAACGGAGCCCACGCTACGTGAGGAGTCAGAGTTATGTTGGGAGCATTTAGAAGAACGCAATCCTCTCTCATAGGCTCTACGGTAAGCACGTCTATTGCTGCTCCAGAAAGCTGTTCGTTAGCCAGAGCATCGGCGAGAGCCTGCTCATCTATAACTCCACCACGGGCGGTATTTATGAAATACGCGCTTTTTTTCATTTTGCCAAATGCAGATGCATCAAACAAGGTCTTCGTTGCATCGGTAAGAGGACAATGAACGGTGAGGTAATCACTCTCTGCAAGAAGCGTATCAAAGTCTACGAACTCTACGTTCGTGTCGTTTTTAGGTGTTCTTGTGCAGGCAATAACTCGCATCTCAAGAGCTTTGCCTATCTCGGCAACTCGCTTACCGATAGCTCCGTAGCCGAATATTCCAAGCGTCTTACCTGCAAGCTCACAGGTGGGGCGCGAGAAGAAGCAGAAGAGGCGAGAGTGTATCCATTTGCCGTCCTTTACGTCAGCGTCGTATTCGGCTATTCTTGAGGCATGAGCCAAAATATAGCCAAATACCTGCTGAGCTACCGCCGAGGTGGAATAGGAGCCCGCGTTACACACGGTAACTCCTTTCTCTCTGGCATAGACGGTGTCTACGTTGTTGTAGCCCGTGGCAAAAAGAGCTACCAGCTTGAGATTCTTTGCGGCGTCAAGCTCCTTTTTGCCAATAACTGTTTTATTGATTATTACTACGTCGGCGTCCTTTATACGCTCTGCGGTAAGCTCGGGAGCGGTTTCTCCATAGTAGGTTACGTCGCCGAAGCGCTCAAGCACCGACAGGTCGAGGTCACCCGACGTTACTGTCGAGCAATCTGTAAGAACTATTTTAAGGCTCATAATGTCCCTCCAAGTTTTATCCTTTAACGCGGAATCTGTTTTGACAGCGTGGGCATACCACGAAATGCTTTCCCTTTGCCTTTGGCAAGCGGAGAACCGCGTGGCACTTGGAACATTTGCGATATACGTGGGTCTTTCGGTCACGGAATTTATTTCTGCGAAGCTTGAAGAATCCGCAGAAGGCTTCATTTTCTTTTCTTCTGGCGTAGATGTTACGCGAAAGCATTCTGAACATTATCCAGAAGAAGAGGGATGCCGAGGATACCCAGTAGAAAAGACTTACCCATACCGAGCTTGAAAACAGCTCTACTATGCGGAAGGCGATTACCCATATGGCATATACCCATATCAAAACCTTGTTAAGAGTATCTCCGCCGTATCTTCCATACATAAAGCGGTAAAGTCGCTCTTTGATCTTACCCATTTGAATTTGTTCCTTTTAAAATTATTCGCTACGGAGAGCCACAACGGGATCCTTCTTAGATGCGCTCTTTGCGGGGATAAGTCCTGCAAATATGGTCAGAAGCATGCTAATGATAACAAGCACGATAGCACCTGCCCAAGGAAGCACAGCCTTAACGTTGGAGAAGCCCGAGAGAGCCTGAATGATAGCGTTTACAGGGATGCAGAAGAGGAGAGTAAATACTATTCCTATGGTTCCTGCCGCCACGCCTATAATTAATGTTTCGGCGTTGAATACGCGGGAGATATCCTTCTTGGATGCACCGATAGCACGGAGAATTCCTATCTCCTTGGTTCTCTCAAGAACCGAGATGTTGGTGATGATTCCTATCATAATGGAGGAAACCACAAGCGAGATAGATACGAATGCGATAAGAACGTAGGAGATAACGTCGATTATGGTGGATACGGAGGACATCATAATACCGATAATGTCAGTATATTCGATCTTCTTTTCATCCTCTGCATTTGCGTTATATTCTGCAATAAATGCTTCGAGCTGTTCTTTGGAATCAAAGTCCTTGGCATAGAAGTTTATAGATGCAGGGGCGTCCTTTTCAGCATTGCCGAGAGCCGAGAGCACCGAGGTGTAGGTGGCATCGGTTTGAGGCGCAAACTTGTAAAGGGTTTCCTCGAGGGTCTTGAATTCCTCGCTGTCTGCGCTCATGGTAGAAAGCAGAGTGGTAAATATCTCTTCATTTACGGTCATTGTCTTGAGGCCCGTAGATACCTGTACATAGATCTCGTTCATTGCTTCCTCGCCTGCAAGGGTGATAAGACCCGAGATATCCATAGGAACCTCTGCGCTCTTTTCAAGTCCGTTTATGAGCACGTAGAGGTGGGACATATCCATCATAGGAAGCAGAGCGGTCAACGTGTCGGGTGTAACGTTGAAGGCGTCGTCGGGAAGAAGCATTTTATCAATGACTCCGCAGAGCATCTGCAGCTTCATTGCGTTTGCGGGATTTGCCTTGGCTGCCTCAAGCATTGCTGTCAGCACTGTTGCTTGATTTTCAGCGGGGAGAAGGAAGAAAACGTTCTTAAAGGAATCTGCATCATTTACGTCAAGCTGGGATGCAAAATTCTCATCGGTCAGTATCAGCTGCGTCATATAAGCGTAGAACTGATCCATTGTGGATTTGTCTATCTTGCTTATAAGCTCTCCGATGTTTTCGGGAGTATACGTGGTTCTCTTAAAGGGGAGGCCGGTAAGAACGTTCACCGTTTCGTTAGCCTTCTGCTGGTTTATGACCTCGCTGTTGGCATTGAGCTCGAGTATTTTGTCGGTAAGTCCCTTGGTATAGCCTATAACACCCGAAATAGACGTAGCGGAAGCATCTGCCTTGGGGCGAATAATACCGGAGATCTTAAGCTCGGTTCCATTTTCTTTAATAAAGGTCTCAAGCTGCTCTTCGGTGTAGTACTCGCGAATGTCGGACCATACGGGAAGCTGGTTGCCATTTTCGTCTGAGTAGGTTTTGTCGGTCTTTACATAGAAATCTGCAGTGTTCAGCAGATTGAATGTCATGTTGAGGAAGTAGTCTATGGAGAAGGGCTCTATCTCCTCAAACTCGTACTGCTCACCAGACATAATATTGCCCATTATATCGTCAAGCTCACTCTGGTCAAGAACGCCCAGCATATAAAGTGCCATCTTGCTGATAGAGTTATCGCGGCCGACTACAAGTACAACCTCGTTTTCATTTGTAGGCCAGTTTCCTTCTACAAGATCGTACTGCTGATCGAGAAGCTCCTGATTGTCTATCATCTCGCTGAATACGTTGATAGACGAGGATCCCGTGGATTCCATAAGAGTACTGAGTCCTGCAAAGCTTTCGCCCATGTTCTTGAACAGGTCCTCAAGACCTATTTTAACGCTTCCGTCTGCGGTATAGACCTGAAGGTCGAAGCTATAGGTGTATTGAATGTCGCTTACGTAATTTTCGATCTTGGAATAGTTATTGTCAAGGTACTCCTTGAAGGAAACAAGGTCGTTGGGACGGGTGGAGGTTAGCGCCGCTACCAGCGAATCCATAGAATCGTCAACGTATATCTTATCGTCCGAGTGTTCCTCGTTGCCCTGTGACGTAGAGGTCATAGCGCTCATCATAGCCGAAAGATCCTGATTTTCCTTCTGTATGGAAAGAGGATAGGTGGAGAGGGTGTCCTCCTGAACCTGATCGATAAAGAGCTGTATTCCGTTAGAAAGAGCAAGGATAAGGGCGATACCGATGATACCTATGCTTCCCGCAAAGGAGGTGAGCACGGTTCTTCCTTTCTTGGTGAGAAGGTTCTTGAGCGACAGAGAGATAGCCGTGCCAAAGGACATGGACTTGTTTCTCTCAAGCGCCTTTTTAGCCTTTTTCTCCTTCTTTGCGGCAATTACAGCCGCTTCGTTCTTTTCCTTAAATGAGAGATACTCCTCCTCAGTGATGGGGTTGGAGTCGTCGGTTACAAGACCGTCGGAGAGGCGTACTATTCGGGTGGAGTATTGCTCGGCAAGCTCGGGGTTGTGGGTTACCATAATTACAAGACGGTCCTCAGCCACTTCCTTGAGCAGATCCATTATCTGTACGCTGGTCTGTGTATCAAGCGCTCCCGTGGGCTCGTCAGCGAGAAGTATATCTGGGTCGTTTACCAGCGCTCTTGCGATGGCAACTCTCTGCATCTGTCCGCCCGACATCTGATTGGGCTTCTTGTGGAGCTGATCTCCAAGTCCCACCTTCTTCAGCGCCTCGATAGCTCTCGCCTTGCGCTCGGATTTGGAAACACCCGACAGAGTAAGGGCAAGCTCTACGTTTGCGAGAACGGTCTGGTGAGGGATAAGGTTATAGCTCTGGAAAACGAAGCCTATAGAGTGATTGCGGTAGGTGTCCCAGTCGCCGTCACGGAAAAACTTGGTGGATCTGCCGTTGATGACAAGATCTCCTTCCGTGTATCTGTCAAGACCGCCCACTATATTCAAAAGAGTGGTTTTACCGCATCCTGAGGGACCGAGTATGGATACGAATTCGTTTTCTCTAAAGCAGAGGCTGACACCTGCCAGAGCCGACACCACCGTGTCGCCTGTTTCGTATTTCTTGACTATATTCTTAAGTTCAAGCATTTGTTATTTTCCTTTCTTAGGGGATTATATATATAAATTGAAGGCATGCTTTCGCATTTTACTTATATAGCATATCACACTTTTATTAACTCATAATTAAAATAATCATAAATTTATGTGAATGTTTTAAACAAGGAGTAAAAAAATCGGCCGCCAAAGGCAGCCGATCGTGTTTATTCGACTATTGAATTAAAGGGGTAAAGCTCTGCCTGCTCACGCATCTGAGCAATTACCTTTGCGGGCTTTTCAGCCTTGAATATAGCCGAGCCTGCAACTATTACGTTAGCTCCTGCGCTGGTAAGCAGCTTGAGGTTGTCGGGGCCGATGCCGCCGTCTGCCTCGATGTCAAGGCTTATCTGACACTCGTTTGCATATTTGCGAAGCGCCTTTATTTTTGCCAGCGTTTCGGGGATAAGTTTCTGTCCGCCAAATCCGGGCTCGACCGTCATAACGAGAGCCATATCGAGCTCAGGGAGCAGGGGATAGAGGGCATCTACGGGAGTGCCGGGCTTTATGGATACGCCGGCGCGAATGTTTTTGGACTGAATATATCTTACGACCTTAAGGGGATCGTCACAGCTTTCGTAGTGAATGGTGATGATATTAGCTCCCGCCTTTGCGAAATCGTCTATATAGCGGATGGGATCGTTTATCATCAGGTGTACGTCGAACACCATATCGGTAAGTCCACGGAGCGAGCTGATAATAGGTGCTCCAAAGCTTATGTTGGGTACGAACATGCCGTCCATAACGTCAAGATGGAGGTATTCAGCACCTGCCTTTTCAACCTTTTTTACCTCTTCTCCGAGGTTTGCAAAGTCTGCCGCCAGAACCGACGGGGAAATAATGAACATATCGTTCTCCTTTGTTTTTGATGTGTCGTGAGCGCGGAGCGCTTCATAAAATGTTAGGGAAGAAATGCATCGCCCTTCGGAAAAGACGAAAAAGCGAAGGACCCGAGCAGAGATCATCTGCGGGGCGCGCATTTGCGGAGCAAAGACGGCGCAAGCTGTCTTTGCTTCTTTGTCAGATGCTTTCTATAAGGCAGACCGCGTGAGCGGCGATGCCAAGCTTCTCACCCGAAAAGCCAAGACCTTCCTCGGTGGTTGCCTTTACGCTGACAGCGCTTACGTCGATGTTAAGAGCCGACGCTATTTTTCTTCTCATTTCGCTGATGTGAGGCGCAAGCTTGGGAGCTTGTGCTATAATGGTGGCGTCGATATTTGAAGGACGGTAGCCTGCGGTCGCAAGTCTTGAGCCTACCTTCTGGAGAAGGCGCAGACTGTCGGCATCCTTGTATGCAGGATCGTTATCGGGGAAGAGATGACCTATATCCCCAAGAGCTGCCGCTCCAAGGAGCGCGTCGCTGATGGCGTGGAGAAGCACGTCGGCGTCCGAATGTCCAAGCAGCCCCTTTTCATAAGGAATTTCCACTCCGCCTATAATAAGGCGTCTGCCCTCTACTAAGCGGTGTACGTCATATCCGTGACCAATTCTTATCATATCTGCTCCTCGTAAGCCTTCATATCTCTCGCGCGCTGCTCAAGCACGCCCTGAGCTACTGCCAGGTCGTCGCGTGTGGTTATCTTTATATTCTGCGCGTCGCACTCCACAAGTCTTATGGGGTGACCCACAAATTCGACCAGCGAGTTGTCGTCGGTTGCCTCAAAGCCCTCCTTCAGCGCGCTGTAAGCGGCTGCTCGGTAGAGCTTGGTCTTGAATACCTGAGGGGTCTGCGCAAGCCACACGGTGTTTCTGTCGGCGGTCTTGTCGATAAATCCCTTGGGATCTGCGATCTTTACGGTGTCGGTGGAGCGGTGTGCTGCGGTTGCCGCCTTGTATTTGTATGCCGCGCGGCAGACGTCGGTGATCTGGGCGGGAGTCACAAGACAGCGCGCTCCGTCGGCGATTGCCACGAATTTTGCCTTGTCATTTATAGCCTCGAAGCCTTTGAGGACAGACTCCTGTCTTGTGTGTCCGCCGGGGACTATCTTGGCTACCTTGAAGAGCAGATGCTCCCTGACTATATTTTCCCAATAGGGTATCTCATCGTGTCTTGCTACGATAATTATCTCGTGTATGCACTCTGCGCTCTCATATGCCTTAAGGGTGTGCACAAGCACAGGCAGACCGCAAAGCTCGGTCATCTGCTTTGTGACGTTTCCTCCAAAGCGCTCGGAAAGACCTGCCGCGGCTATGATGGCAGAGGTGAAGTTTTTAGGATGGGGTGAGCCCGATATTGCACGGAATACCCCTGCTATTTTTTTAATACACAAGGTGTTTACCTCCTGGATACAGGATTTTTATCAGTTGAATTTTCCCTCTTCTATATCTGCGAGCATTGCTACGCGGGTTACGTGATTTCCGTTGTTGAGGTATTCTGCGTTTACGAAAGCGTCAACGAGGTCGAGAGCAAGGCCTTCGCCTACAACTCTTTCGCCGAAGCAGAGCATATTTGCATCGTTATGCTCTCTGGTAAGTCTTGCAGAGAAGGTGTCAGAGCAGCAAGCGGCGCGAATGCCGTCGTGCTTGTTAGCGGCGATGGACATACCGATACCCGTTCCGCAGATAAGTATTCCAAGCTTGCAATCGCCGTCGAGAATCTTCTGACAAGCGGCGTGAGCAAATACGGGATAGTGACAGCTTGCGGTAGAGTTGGTTCCAACGTCTACTACCTCAAATCCCTTTTTCTCAAGATGCTCCTTTACGGCGCCCTTGATTCTGAAGCCTGCGTGATCACAGCCAATAACGATTTTCATCTTAGTAGTTCCTTTCGGTATAGTTTATTGATTTTCAAGTCTTTCTGCGCGCTCGCGCTCTGCCTGTGAGGGGCGGAGGTAGTTTACGCCAAGCTCTCTGTCGGAGCAGTAGATTCCGTTTTTGTAATTTGCAAGAGCGACCTGAGCCACCGATACGGCGGACTGCTCTCTCATTTCCTCGGGTACGAAGAGAAGGGGGGTCTTTTCCATTCCCTTGACGGTTATATCGTAGCCGTCGCCGCAAAGACATATCTCCTCGCCATAGCCCGAAAGTATCTCATCAAGCTCGCTTATAGCCAGAGCAGAGTCGCGCATAAGACGGGTCAGGCTCTTTCCGTCCGAGCGGAAGAGTGCCGTATATACCTGTGAGCGGCGAGCGTTCATAACGGGACAGATAAGTCCCTTGTGAAGTCTTAGATTGTATGCCAGCGCTTCAAGGGTGGATACCTCAGCGCAGGGGGTGTCAAGACCGAATGCAAGCCCCTTCAGGGTAGATGCGCCAATGCGGACTCCCGTAAAGGAGCCGGGGCCTGCGGATACTGCAAAGAGATCTATCTCCTTTGCGGTAATGCCGAACAGGGTCATTACGCTTTCTATCATAGGAAGGAGGGTTTCACTATGGGTATTTCCGTTGTTGAGTGTATATTCCGCAAGGACTCTTTCGTCCTCGCAGAGAGCCACCGACGCGGTAAGCGCCGAGCTGTCAAGTGACAGTATTTTCATTTTCGTCCTTTCCTGCACCAAATCAGCAGAGCTCTAGAGTAAGCTCGCGCATATCGGTGTCCTCATCGGAGCATTTTTTGATAGTTGCGCGGATATACGCCTCGGGCAGAGCATATTTTATATTTTCGCTCCACTCGGTAAGGCATATTCCGTTTCGGTCAAAATAATCGTAAAATCCTATGGAATAAAGCTCGTCCTCGTCCTCGATACGGTACATATCGAAGTGGAACACCGAGCATTTCGCGCCCTTATACTCGTTGACAAGAGCAAAGGTGGGGGATTTTACACGTGCCGAGGGCGCAATAGCAGAGGTAAAGCCTCGCACAAACGCCGTTTTGCCTACCCCGAGATCGCCGTAAAGGGCAACGAAGCGAGGGAGAGAGGGGGTGGAGAGCATGGCTTCAGCCAATGCTCTTCCTATCTCCTCGGTCTGCTCGGGTGAGTGTGTGTTTACGTTATAGGGAAATGTCATAATATCAGAACAGTCCCGTGATGTTTCCGTCGTCGTCAACGTCGATATTGAACGCCGCAGGAGCCTTGGGAAGTCCGGGCATAGTCATTATCGCACCTGTGAGGACGACGATAAATTCAGCGCCTGCGGAGAGCTTTACCTCGCGTACGGTGAGGGTAAAGTCTGTGGGACGACCGAGCTTGCTTGCATCGTCGGAAAGCGAGTACTGGGTCTTAGCAACGCAGATGGGGAAGGTGGAGTACTTGGGGTCAAGCGCCTCGATCTCTGCGATAGCCTTGGAAGCGGCAGCATCGTACTTAACGTCGGAGGCGCCGTATATCTTGGTAGCAACGGCAGCGATCTTTTCCTTGATGGAAAGCTCGTCTGCGTACATAAATTCAAAGTTCTTTTCCTTTTCGCAGGCAGCAACTACCTTGTGTGCCAGGTCGATTCCGCCCTCGCCTCCCTTAGCGAATACCTCGGAGAGAGCAAAGTCTGCGCCCTTTTCCTTGCATATCTTTTCGATATATGCAAGCTCAGCCTCGCTGTCGGTGCCGAAGCGGTTTATAGCAACTACTACGGGCAGACCGTACTTGCGGAGGTTGTCGATGTGAGCCTCAAGGTTTACAGCGCCCTTTGCAAGAGCGTCGAGATCCTCCTTGGCAAGCTCAGCCTTGGGTACGCCGCCATTGTACTTGAGCGCGCGGACGGTAGCTACGAGGACTACTGCGTCGGGAACAAGGCCTGCCTTACGGCACTTGATATCAAGGAACTTTTCAGCTCCAAGGTCAGCACCAAAGCCAGCCTCGGTGATGGTGTAATCAGCAAGCTTGAGAGCAAGCTTGGTAGCTCTTACCGAGTTACAGCCGTGAGCAATATTTGCGAAAGGACCGCCGTGGATAAGAGCGGGGGTGTTTTCTACGGTCTGGACAAGGTTGGGCTTGATAGCGTCCTTGAGAAGAGCCGCCATAGCGCCGTTAGCCTTGAGCTGTCTGCAATATACGGGCTTGCCGTCGTAAGCGTAAGCTACAAGAATGTTACCAAGTCTTTCCTTAAGGTCGGATATAGACTCTGCAAGGCAGAGGATAGCCATGATCTCGCTGGCAACGGTTATCATAAAATGATCCTGACGGGGAATACCGTCCATCTTTCCGCCAAGACCTACGTTTACGTTACGGAGTGCGCGGTCGTTGGTGTCGGTAACACGGGTAAAGAGAATTCTTCTCTGGTCGATGCCAAGCTCGTTGCCCTGCTGGAGATGATTGTCTATCATAGCGCAGAGCAGATTGTTTGCCGCTGTTATAGCGTGGAAGTCACCTGTGAAATGAAGGTTGATGTCCTCCATAGGAACAACCTGAGCGTATCCGCCACCTGCTGCGCCGCCCTTGATTCCGAATACGGGTCCGAGAGAGGGCCCACGGAGAGCAATGATAGCGTCCTTGCCTATCTTGTTCATAGCCATTCCAAGACCTACCGAGGTAGTGGTCTTGCCTTCTCCTGCGGGAGTGGGGTTGATAGCGGTTACGAGAATAAGCTTACCGTTCTTACGGTCAGCGGTTCTCTTAAGGAACGAGTCGTTGATCTTTGCCTTATACTTGCCGTAAAGCTCAAGCTCGTCGTCCTCTATGTCAAGCATTTTTGCTATTTCTGTTATGGGAAGCATTTTGGCTTCTTTTGCAATTTCGATATCAGTTTTCATTTCAGAAACTCCTTATCTTACTACATAATATATAATAAGTATAGCACATAATTCTATTTGTGTAAAGAGGGAAAGGCAGATTTTATACCATGCTTTTGGTATTTTTTGTTGACATAAAGGCGTGGGAGGTGTAAAATATACTGTGAAGTAATTCTCGGAGATGCTTATGACTGAAAAACGAAGAGCTGTTAGAAGAAAAATAGTTGAAATACTTATAGATAACGGTAGCGCGACGGTCACCGAGCTTGTAGAAAGGGTCGGAGTAAGTCGTCCTACTGTTCTTGATATTCTGGGTGATCTTCCTGCGGTAAGCAAGGAGGGTATAAGATACGGATATTTCGGTGGCTGTGTCGCCGTATTTCTCAGGCTGAATAAGAACGGCGGAGAGATAATAGGATATTCTACCCGAGAGGGGGAACTTTCCCACGTGCCATTTGAGTTCTCGGATATGCTTACTTATTTGGATAACGCTATGATATTTGCCAAAAAGGCAGAGAGATATACCGATCTTCTGAAGAAGAGTTATTCGAAGGTAGTGTGCTGTCTTATTTATGAAGATGAGCCCTTGACGCTTAATTTCTTCGATATAATTCGTTCCCGTAGAGAGCTTTTGACATCGGCGGTGTCGGGTGAGGGCAGATGTGTTCTTGTTGACACAAAAAGAAGCTCGTTGCTTATTTTTACGGGTGGTGAGCCCAAGGAGATAAGCTCTTCCGGTCTTGCTTCTGACCTTGCGGGGATTCTTGATCTTGTGCCCATAGATGCGGTACTTATAGACCGAGAGGATAGCGCGGTGCAGAGGGTGTGCAGTGAGCGACGGATCACTCTTTCCGTTGCTAGTAAGAATGGGCTTTGCGCTGATGAACGCGAGGCGTTAGTGCAGATGTTGTGTAAATAAAAAGCAGTCGTTGAAATCAACGACTGCTTTTCTTTTAAAGCGCATAGAGCATTACCGAGAGGGCGTGAAGAATACTGCCCACGATGGTAAAGATGTGGAAGATAGAGTGAAAATATCTTTTGCCCTTGCCCAGACAGTAAAATATAGTACCGAGAGTGTAGATGATGCCTCCTGAAAGCAGAAGCCAGAAGCCTGTGGGAGTGAGGGCGGTGTATATATCGCCGATGCTGAAGATTATAGCCCAGCCGATGCCTACGTAGCATATCATACTGAAAATCTTGTATTTCTTCAGGTCGATGGCGTTAAGTGTTACGGCGAGAGCGGTGAGTCCCCATACCACGCCAAAGGTTATCCATGCTGCCGTGGGATTGGTTCGGGTCAGTGCGCAGAGAAGCATAGGGGTGTAGGTTCCTGCTATCAAGAAGTAAATAGTGCAGTGGTCAAGCACCTGAAATACCTTTTTTGCCATGCTCGGATGCAGTCCGTGATATATGCTGGATACGGTATAGATAGATATCATTGATATACCGAAAACTATACTGCACAGAAGCGCGGTCAGGCTTCCCTTGAGGCAGGAAACGATGATGCAAAGCACCAGCGCTATCACTCCAACGCCTCCTCCAACTATGTGCGTGGTCATATTGAATATCTCCTCACCCTTAGTATAATAGGGAAGAAGTCTGTCTTTTAAACGAGTACGTGTCATATTATCCTCCTGTAATGTAGTATTCAAAACTACTTTCTGTGGCTATTGTATCATTATTTTGCTGCGTTGTCAATAGACTTTTTTGAAAATTTGTAGAAAATATTGTGGTTTCTTAGATATTCTATTGACAAATTTAAGGTTTGGTGGTACACTATATAGGTAAAAAAATCTTAAAAATTAAAAGAAAGGGAAGAAGTATGTACGATATTACAGTTATAGGCGCAGGCGTTGTCGGCGGTCTTGTTGCTCGCGAGCTTGCAAAGTATGATCTTAAGGTTTGCATACTGGATAAGGAAGGCGACGTTGCCATGGGAGCTACCAAGGCAAACAGCGCTATAGTTCACGCAGGCTTTGATGCAAAGGAAGGCTCGCTTAAGGCAAAGCTTAACGTTCGCGGCTCCGAAATGATGGAGGACGTTGCTCGTGAGCTTGGCGTTAAGTATAAGAGAAACGGTTCCTTGGTCGTTGCTTTTGAAAATGAAAGAGCTGAGGTAGAGGCTATCTACGAGCGTGGCGTCAGAAACGGTGTTCGCGACCTTAGAATAATTGAAAAGGACGAGCTCGTTGCAATGGAGCCTAACATAAATCCTGAGCTTGCTTGCGCTCTTTACGCGCCCACCGGAGCAATAGTTTGCCCCTACGAGCTTTGTATTGCTGCTGTTGGAAACGCTATGGACAACGGCGCAGAGCTTAAGCTTAACTTTGAGGTTACCGCTATCGAAAAGAAGGACGGCGGTTATGCTATAAAGGCGGCTGACGGCAGAGAGGTAATGACAAAGTACGTTATCAACTCCGCAGGCGTTTACTCCGACGAGGTTGCTGCTATGACCGGCGACGGCGACTTCACCATTCGTCCCAGACGCGGCGAGTATATGATCCTCGATAAGGAGAGCGGCGAGTTTGTAAGCAAGACCATATTCCATACTCCTACCAAGATGGGTAAGGGTATTCTCGTATCTCCCACTGTTGACGGAAACCTTCTTCTTGGACCCACAGCTGTGGATATAGATGATAAGGAGGACATTTCTGTTACTCCTGAAGGCTTTGCTGCTATTATCAAGGGCGCGGCTGACAACGTAGCTAACATTCCTCTCTTCAAGGTAATTACCTCCTTCTGCGGACTTCGTTCCACAGGAAGCACAGGTGACTTTGTGATCAAGCTCCGCGACGGAGTTCTTACTCTTGGCGGAATCGAGAGCCCCGGTCTCTCCTCCTCTCCTGCAATTGCAGAGTACGTAGTTGAGCTTCTCCGCAACGACGGTATGGCTCTTACTCCCAAGGCTGACTTCAATCCTATAAGAAAGCCTGCTCACGCATTCAGAGAGATGAGCATTGACGAGAAGAACGAGGTTATCAAGAAGGACAACCGTTACGGCCGTATAGTTTGCCGTTGCGAGGAGATAACCGAGGGTGAGATAGTTGAGGCTATTCATACCAATCCCGGCGCTACTGACGTTGACGGTGTTAAGCGCCGTACAAGAAGCGGAATGGGAAGATGCCAGGGCGGCTTCTGCTCTCCCGTTGTAGTTGAGATCCTTGAGAGAGAGCTTGGCGTTTCTCTTGAGAAGATCACTAAGTTTGGAAAAGGCTCTATTATAAATTACGGAAAGACCAAGGGGGATTGCTGATATGAAAAAGACTGATCTTGTAATAATCGGCGGCGGCCCTGCGGGAATGGCTGCTGCAGTTGCAGCATACGATGCTGGACTTCGCGATATCCTTATCCTTGAGCGTGATATCAGCCTTGGCGGTATTCTCCGTCAGTGCATTCACAACGGCTTTGGTCTTCACCGCTTTAAGGAGGAGCTTACCGGTCCTGAGTACGCTTACCGCTATGAGATAGAGGTAAAGAAGAGAAATATTCCCTTCAAGCTCAGCACCATGGTTCTCGATATATCTCCTGATAAGGTGATCACTGCTATGAACAGCGAGGACGGCGTATTCACTATTGAAGCAAAGTCCATTATTCTCGCAATGGGTTGCCGTGAGCGTCCCAAGGGAGCTCTTAACATTTCGGGAACACGTCCTGCAGGCTTCTTTACCGCAGGAACTGCGCAGAAGTTCGTTAATATGAACGGATATATGCCCGGTAAGAAGATCGTTATCCTCGGTTCGGGTGATATCGGACTTATTATGGCAAGAAGAATGACCCTTGAGGGTGGCGAGGTAAAGGCTGTATGTGAGCTTATGCCTTACTCCGGCGGTCTTGCAAGAAATATCGAGCAGTGCCTTAACGACTTCGGCATTCCGCTGATGCTCAGCCATACCGTTGTAGAGATCCACGGTAAGGAAAGAGTTGAGGGCGTTACCATTGCTAAGGTTGACGAGAACCGCAGACCTATCGCTGAGACCCGTCAGTACATAGAGTGTGATACACTTCTGTTCTCCTGCGGACTTATCCCTGAGAACGAGCTGACCAGAAAGGCTGATATATCTATGGATAGAATCACCAACGGCGCATCGGTCGACCAGGATAGACAGACCAGCATTGAGGGTGTTTACTCCTGCGGAAACGTTCTCCACGTTCACGATCTTGTTGACTACGTTTCTGAGGAAGCGGAGATCGCAGGTAGAGCTGCTGCTAAGTACGTAGCGGGCGAGAATGCAGAGAAGAGCACAAGCATTTCTCTCGTTACCGACGGAAAGGTTCGTTACACCGTTCCTCAGAGAATAACCGCTGAGAAGGACGTTACCGTTTACTTCAGAGTTGCTGACGTTTACAGAGACGTTCGCATCACCGTTAAGGATGCTGACAAGACCATTATCAACAAGAAGAAGATCAAGGTAGCTCCCGGTGAGATGGAGACCGTAGTTCTTACTGCAAAGATGCTTTCCGAGGTAAGCGGCGATAAGCTTTCCTTTGGAATTGAATTTGACAAATAATTGGGGAGGAATAGAAGATGATACGTAATTTGACGTGTATAGTATGCCCCAAGGGCTGTCAGCTTACTGTTGAGCTTGACGACAACAATAAGGTAGTTTCTGTTGAGGGCTGGACCTGTAAGAGAGGCGTTGAGTACGCTAACAACGAGTGCACCAATCCTATGAGAACTGTAACCAGCACGGTTGCGGTAAAGGGCGGCGGAGTTGTTCCTGTAAAGACCGACCGCACTATCCCTAAGGGACTTGTATTTGAGTGTATGAAGCTTATAAACGCAGCTGTGGTTTCCGAGGATGCTCCTATTGGAACCGTAGTTATCGAGAATCTGCTTGACACAGGCGCAAACGTTGTAACAACCAGAAACGCTAAGATATAAAACATAAAAAAGAAGCTCCGCTTTGCGGGGCTTCTTTTTTTGCTTAGCAACAGTGTAAATTTTGTTAAAATCTAATAAAATAAAGGTTTTTAAAAAAATAATTGTAAAAATCAACACAAATATCTTGAGTGCGTTGAAAGGGCTCGAAAATTGTTTTTGCAAAAATAGATAAAGCTATTGAAAAAAATAGCTTTTTGGTGTATAATATCGGTTGAAAACGTGACTTATATATAATGTAGAAAACGAAGGAGCATGAATATAGATGTTGGAATTCAAGAACGTATCTTACTCGGTTGGAGATAAAGAGATACTGAAGAATATAAATTTAGAGATAAACGATAGATTCGTGGCGATAACCGGGCCTAACGGAAGCGGAAAATCCACCATGGCGAAGCTCATTGCGGGTATTATCAAGCCTACCGAGGGGCGCATATATATGGATGGACTTGACATCACGGATATGTCTATTACTGATAGAGCAAGAGCGGGAATCAGCTTTGCTTTTCAGCAGCCTGTAAGATTCAAGGGTATAACCGTCAAGGATCTTATTTCGCTTGCAGCTGGTAAAAACACCAGTGTTTCCGAGGCTTGCGCCTATCTTTCTGAGGTTGGACTTTGCGCCAAGGATTACGTAAACCGCGAGGTTGATGCGTCACTTTCGGGTGGTGAGCTTAAGAGAATTGAGATAGCGATGATCAATGCCAGAGGCACCAAGGTGTCGGTATTCGACGAGCCTGAAGCGGGAATCGATCTTTGGAGCTTCAACAATCTTATAAAGGTGTTCGAAAAAATGCATGAGCGCACCAAGGGAATGATAGTTATTATCTCTCACCAGGAGAGAATTTTGAATATCGCAGACAAGATAATAGTTCTTGCGGGTGGCTCTGTTGCTGATTATGGCGAGAAGGACGTAGTGTTTCCCAAGCTGATGGACGTCAGAACAGGCTGCTATGTGGCGAATAAGAATTAACAGAGGAGAAATTTATGGATAAAATACAGAAAAAGCTGCTGGAAGAGGTGGCCGGACTGCACGAGGTTCCTCAGGGCGCGTATTCCTTGAGAATAAACGGTAGTCTTTATGGCAAAAACTCCTCCGAGAACATAGAGATCGTACAAAAGACCGATAAGCCCGGAATTGATATTTATGTAAAGGCCGGTACAAAAAAGGAAAGCTTGCATATTCCTGTTATACTTTCCCAGAGCGGTCTTAAGGAATTGGTGTACAACGACTTCCATATTGGCGAGGATTGTGATGTGACCATTGTTGCGGGATGCGGCATTCACAATAGTGGAAGCGAGGCTTCCGAGCACAGTGGCGTCCACTCGTTTTTTGTGGCGAAAAATGCAAAGGTTAAATACGTTGAAAAGCACTATGGACAGGGCGATGGAAACGGAAAGAATATAATGAACCCTGTGACATATGCTGAATTAGCTGAAAATTCTCATATGGAAATGGAGACCGTTCAGATAAAGGGCGTTGATTCTACCGATAGAAAGACCTATGCAAAAGTGTCGAAAAATGCAACTCTTATAGTTCATGAAAAGATAATGACTCACGGCTCTCAGTATGCTCTTACCGAGTTTGAGGTGGAGCTTAACGGCGAGAATTCGGGAACTCACGTTATATCCCGATCGGTTGCGAGAGATAATTCTCACCAGAAATTTATCTCCAGGATCAAGGGCAACAACAAGTGCTCGGGACACACCGAGTGCGATGCTATTATAATGGATAACGCTACGGTGTCTGCGGTTCCCGAGATACTTGCGGTGGATCCTGATGCATCGCTTATTCACGAAGCGGCGATTGGCAAGATCGCGGGTGAGCAGCTTGTTAAGCTGATGACTCTCGGACTTACCGAAAAGGAAGCTGAAGAAGAGATCGTTAATGGATTTTTGAGATAATTTTAAAGAAAAATAGCGGTCGCGCATGTCTGCGCGACAGCTATTTTTTTGCAAAAACGGGCGATTGTAAAATACAGATAAAAATGTAAATAAATGTAATTTCGCGGCGAAATGAGTATGTGGTGTGAACAAGAGAAGGGGAGGTGGATTAAAAAACAGAAAAATAGCTCATATTTGATGTGTAGAAATTTTGAGCTGATTTTTGTATAAAAGTAACAAAAATGTTAAAATTGTAGCATTAAAACAATATAAAACAAAAGCGAAGCGCAGGTAAAAAAGAGTTACTACTAAATTGAAATCTGTTTGATGGTTGCAAAGCGTGGTTGATATGCACAAAAAATCAAAGAAATTGACGAAAACTTGACGTGATAGGGTAAATTATATTTAACACAAAATAACAGCTTTTTTGTCAAGTGTTAAATGTGACGATTTTGCTTGAGCAAAGAGAAAAAATCGCCTGTTTCAG
>JAZQVZ010000114.1:0-4783 GCA_045632105.1 Eubacteriales bacterium
TATCGACAACTATCCCGAGGATATGGAGGAGACCTTTGATCTTCCCAACCATCCTCAGAAGCCCGAGCTCGGCACTCGCGCAGTTCCCTTTACCCGTGAGCTCTATATAGACAGCGCAGACTTTGCAGAGGTTCCGCCTCCCAAGTTCTTCCGCCTCAAGCCCGAGGGCGAGGTTCGTCTTATGGGCGCGTATATCATCAAGTGCGGTGAGATAGTTAAGGATACTGACGGCAATATCGTCGAGATCCACGCTACCGCTGATCTTGAGACCCGAAACGGCAACCCCGTTGACGGAAGAAAGATCAAGGGTACTATACACTGGCTCTCCGCTAAGTACGCTAAGGAAGCGACACTTATGCTTTACGACAGACTTTTCACTATCGAAAACGTAAACGCTATTCCCGAGGACAAGACATACAACGATTACCTCAATCCTCAGTCGCTTACCGTTATCGAGGGCGCAAAGATCGAGGCCTCTCTTGCAGATGCGGCTCCCGGCGAAAAGTTCCAGTTCGTCCGCGACGGTTATTACTGCAAGGACACAAAGCACGAGAACACCTTTAACCGCGTTGTAGGACTTAAGGACAGCTTCCCTGCTAAAAAGTAAAATACACGAGGTTTATCTATGTTTCTTGAAAAGATACTCCCCATTTATCTTATTGCTATTTCCGTAATAGCAATAGTTGTGTGCATTTACGATAAGATCGCGGCAAAGCACAACCCCAGACACCGCACCAGAGAATCGACGTTGCTCCTTCTCTCCGCGCTTGGCGGTTCGGTTGCTATGCTCGTTACTATGCACATCATCAGACACAAGACCAAGCACGTAAAGTTTATGCTTGGCATACCGCTGATCATCATTCTTCAGGTTGCTGCAGCCGTAGCAGTATACTATTTCTTCGGCGCATAAACCACCAAAAAGAAAGGAATCTAAGATGGAAAAAACAGAAAAGCAGCTTATGGAGCTTGACCTTTCCAAGTTCAGTCTTATATATCCCGACGAGGAATCCCAGACACGCAGATACCGCGGCGAGGACAAACCTAATATAGATATGTTCGTTCTCGAGGAGCTGGGACTTCTGGAGGTATTTAATCTTAAGAACAGCGAGCTTGACGAATACTTCACCACCGATCCTGCCGTAATAGCGCACAGAACCTCGGTGTTTGAGGATATGCTGGAGTACCCCGAGATTTCGGTCACTCTCAACAAGCTCATTCCCGTTCTCACAGATATTATGGAGCTTCGCAGACTTGAGGCTGACACGGGAGAGACCGAGTCCTACCTCGAGAGCATTACCGAGATAGAGCTGTATATATCCAGCATCTCTATCCTTCATTCGGGACTCTCCCCTATAAAGGATAAGGTCAGGAGCGAGGCGTTCAGACTTCTGGCAAAGCGTATCGACGATCTGGTAAGCAGTGAATACTACTCCGAGCTTAACGCAAAGCTTGCCGAGCTCACCAACAGAGTTCGCGATATAAAGAGCGTTACCATCGGTGTAAACCTTGACGCTCAGCTTCGCCCCTCCTATGCGGGCGTGCTTTCCATCAACCCCGAATCCTTCCGCTCGGGCGACGTTCTTGATAAGATCCTCCGCCTGAACTTCAAGGAGGATGAATATACATGTATTGCAAACCTTGTTCCCTTTAACAAGAAGCAATCGGAAAATCAGAGAACGGCGCTGGGACTTGCATTCAACTCAGCTATCAACGATGTCTATAAGCAGTCGCTCCGTTCATGGAAGAAGATAGTCCAGAGCTTCGTGCTTGAAAACACCGACTTCCTTCTCAACCTTATGCCCGAAATTGAATTTCTGGTAAAGGGTACGAATCTCCTTCGCGCGCTGAAGAACAAGGGTCTTGAGCTCTGCTCTCCCACCGTCGTTACCGACAAGAACATCTTCATTGCGCACGAGATATATAACCCCTGTGTTGCGCTGAAGGTAGATGATGAGATAATCACCAACGATATCGAATTTGACGAAAGCGCGATGATATACGTCCTCACAGGTCCTAACCGAGGAGGAAAATCTGTTATCACCTGCGCTATCGGTCTTGCTCAGGCTATGCTCCAGCTTGGAATGTTCATTCCCGCAAAGGACGCTACCATAAGCATCGCCGACGGGATATTCACTCACTTTCCCACAGGAGCTGACGACACCATAGACAAGGGCCGTCTCGGCGAGGAATGTGCGCGTCTGCGCGATATTTTTGAATGTGTTACCGATAAGAGCTTCGTTCTTCTTGACGAATCGCTCTCCTCAACGGGAGCCTACGAGGCTTCCTATATCGCCGCCGAGGTACTTGCAGGATTCAGCCGTATCGGCTGCCGTTGCCTCTTCTCTACTCACCTTCACGAGCTTGCGGCTCAGATAGATAACATCAACGCTCGCACCTCTGCCGATGGCGGATCTCACATAGACACACTTGTGGCAGGTATTGAGGACGGAAACCGTTCCTTCAAGATAGTTCGTATGAAGCCCGACGGAAAGAGCTATGCCCGTGATATTGCGGATAAATACGGATTGTCCTACGAAAATATAGTAAAAAGCTTTACAAAAGCATAAGAGGAAGATTATGAACACTGAAATTTTAAAGCTTCTTGAAAGAGATGCAAGACTTACCGCCGACCAAATCGCCGTCATTCTTGACTGTGACAAGAGCGAGGTAGAGGCTGTTATAGCAGAATATGAAAAGAGCGGTACCATTCTTGGATACAAGACCGTTGTCGACTGGGAAAAGACCGACTTTGAGGCGGTCACCGCAATGATCGACGTAAAGCTTACCCCTCAGCGTGACAAGGGCTTTGACCGTGTTGCTGAAAAGATATACAACTATCCTGAGGTAAAGTCGGTATATCTTATGTCGGGTGCATACGACCTCTCTGTGCTTATCGAAGGCAGAACAATGAAGGAGGTAGCGCTCTTCGTATCTCAGAAGCTTGCTACCATTGACGCCGTAATATCCACCGCAACTCACTTTGTGCTTCACAAGTACAAGGACAAGGGCGTACTCTACGACGTGAACGAAATCGATGAAAGAGGAAACTTTATATGATAGATTACAGTAAGGTGCTTTCAAAGAAGGTAGTTGATACCCCTAAATCGGGAATCAGAAAGTTCTTTGACCTTATGAGCACTATGAACGACGTGGTGGGTCTTACCGTAGGTGAGCCCGATTTCCAGACCCCTTGGCATATCCGCGAGGCAGGTATCCAGAGTCTTGAGAAGGGCCGTACCTACTACACCGCAAATGCAGGTCTTATGGAGCTTCGCTCCGAGATAGCAAGCTATATGTCAAGACGCTTTAACGTGTCATACAACTCCACTTCCGAGGTTATCGTTACCGTTGGTGGAAGCGAGGCTATCGATATTGCCTTCCGCTCGGTCATTGAGCCGGGTGATGAGGTAATTATCCCTACTCCCTCCTTCGTTTGCTACGCTCCCCTCGTAAATATGACGGGTGGCGTTCCCGTTATCCTTGAAACCAAGTTCGAGGACAAATTCAAGATAAATCCCGAGGCACTCAAGGCGGCTATTACCCCCAAGACCAAAATGCTGGTGCTTCCTTATCCCAATAACCCCACAGGCGCTATAATGACCAAGGAGGAGCTTGAGGATATTGCCGAGATACTTCGCAACACCAACATCCTCGTTCTCTCTGACGAGATATACGCCGAGATGACCTACACGGGCAACCACTGCTCTATTGCATCTCTTGAGGGAATGTGGGAAAGAACCATTATCGCAAGCGGATTTTCAAAGGCTTACGCTATGACAGGCTGGCGACTTGGATATATCTGCGCTCCTGCTCCCCTTACCGAGCAGATGCTCAAGATCCACCAGTACGGCATCATGTCCTCCCCCACCACCTCCCAGTTTGCCGCTATCGAGGCATTGAAGAACGGTGACGAGGATATCAAAATGATGGTTGACGAGTACAACCGCCGCCGCAGATACATCTACAACGGACTTAAGAGTATTGGCATCGAATCCTTTGAGCCCGAAGGAGCGTTCTATATCTTCCCCAAGATAGGCGACTACGGACTTACAGGCGAGGAGTTCTGCAATAAGCTTCTTTACGAGTACAAGTGCGCTATCGTTCCCGGTAATGCGTTTGGACAGAGCGGTGAGGGCTTTGCCCGTATCTCCTACGCATATTCTATAAAGCACATCACACAGGCTCTTGAAAGAATAGAGGCATTCGTAAAAACACTTTGATTATGATCAGAAAAGCTACCCAAAACGATATTCTCCCCGTAGCCGAGCTTTACGAGATAATGCTCGACTATGAGGAGAAGAACGGAAAATATACCAGCTGGCAAAGAGGCATTTACCCTACCGTTGACACGGCGCGTATGGGAGTTAAAAACGGCTCACTTTTCGTCTGCGAGATAGACGGACAGATACGGGGCGCCGTCATTCTTGACTCCAAGCAACCCCCTGAATACAGAAAAATAGGCTGGTCGGTGGAGGCAAAGTACTCCGAGGTCTTGGTGGTACATACCCTTTGTGTTCATCCCGAGCACGCGGGAAGTGGCATAGGCTCTGCCATCGTGAACTTTGCCAAGGAGTTGGCGAAGGAAAGCGATTGTCTTACCATCCGTCTTAACACCACCGAAAGAAACGTAAACGCCGCAAATATGTATCTGAAGAACGGCTTTGTGATAGCCGCCGCCGAGAAGATCCTTCTCAACGGACAGATACCCTGCCAAAAGCATATTTTTATGGAATACAAAATATAAAAGCTCCAAGGCGTTAGCCTTTGGAGCTTTTGTTTTATT
>JAZQVZ010000115.1:0-9943 GCA_045632105.1 Eubacteriales bacterium
CTCCAATATCGGTTCCGTGATCGGTCTTACCCTCTTCCCAAAAAGAAGAGATATAAGCCGAAAGCTCTTCCTTACAGTCGCCTACCAATGCAGGAGTTCTTACGCTGACCTCTCCCGAGAAGGTGACCAGACAAACATAGTCCTCATCGTTGAGCAGACCCAAAAGCTTGTTTGCAACGTCACAGGCATCGCGAAGCTTGTATGCCATATACATACTGTGCGAAACGTCAAGAACTATGGTATAGAGCTTTCCGTCTCTGCTTTCGTTTCCGTACTTAACGGGCAGAAGCTCCTGAAACTTTATAAGCACGGGATCCTTGATATCGTCCTGAAGACCGAGATCCCCATAAGCGATAAGGCTCTTTCCAAACTGAGATATGACAGTATCCAACGAGTTCATAAAGGCATTGATATTTCTTATATCTCTTATATCCACGTTTGCAACGATTATCTCGTCATAAACTGCCAGCTCCTCAATTGTGAAAGGAATGTTGTTATTAAAGCCACCAACAATATATGCGTCTATCTCAGCGTCCTCACCATAGATATCCGCTATAAGCGCAGCATCCTCAGCCTTGCCTGTAACAAGAAGTATCTGCATCTTGCCTACCACCGTTTGTACGAAGGTTCGGGTGTTATTATGAGACGAGCGATCGTTCTCGGCTACTACAGTAACCTGATACTCGTAGCTATCAGCCGTATCGGTGGGAAGCTCCATAGTAACGCTGTTGAAGCCCTGCTCAAGCATTACCGTCTGCTTTTCAACCAGCTTGAATTCTGCGCTGCTGTTAGCCTTTTTTCTTGCATAAAGCTCTACCCTTGCATTGGTATCTTTAGATGCCTGCAAAAGGAACTTTGCGCTCGTCTGGTGTCCCACGTAGGTAGAAGGAGTATATTCAACGTCGGACATCTGGACCTCACTCTCGTCATCCTTGAGCGAGTTATCAAGATATACCGCATCTATCTTTATGCCGTTGTCGGTCAGTCTTTCAACAGTAGAAGCAAGACTTCCCTCGTTCTTGCTGACGGTATCGTTACCGTCGGTAATAAGAACTATTCGTTTGATGGTTCCGCTCTCAAAAAGAGTTTCGGTATAGTTCAGCGCTCCTACGATGTCGGTGGCAGTATCGTCAACTCCCGACTCGGACACGCTCTTAATGGTTCTTCCCGCAGGAGTAAGCATTACAACGTTCTTGCCAAAGCAAACCACACCCATCTGAGAGTTGGGAGGAAGCGATTCCTTGACCTCCTGTATGTACTCGTCTATCTCGTCAAGATTTCTCTCCGACGAGTAGGAAACGTCTGCAACCACGTAGACCGTAGTTTTTGTAAGCACCGTTACCGACATAAGTCCTGCAATAGCCATAGTCACCAAAAGACCTATAACTATGTGCAGACCCATGGATATTCTCCAGCCCGCCGATCTGTTATCCTTATTTACCGATATGATATACGGAATAACGATAAGCAGAACGATCGGAATTGCCAGAAGAAGCAGATAGGGATTATCGAAGCTGATATTTTTCATAGCAATATACCCCCCAATCCGCAATAAACAGCACAGCAAGACAGATGAACAGGATCATCGTAGGATCAAATTCTCCGTCTCTCTTTACTTCTTGCTTTTCTCCAGAAAGAGAAAATTCCTCTTCCTCTACCGAAGGCACACTCTCATCGGGGTGTGCGCTCGAATAGATCTTATACACAGTCTTAACGCCTGCTATATCCATGCTGACGTCGTAGCTTCCAACCTCGCTGAGCTTGAAGGTTGCTATCGATCCGTCGGATTCGGCGTAAACCTCCTTGCCCGAGGGCGCTATCGCCTTGATATTCTCGGCGTTGGCAACCACGTTAACGATCGCCTCCTCGCCTACCGTATAATTGACCTCGTCGATTATATTCGGGAAGGAGTAATCAAGAAGATTGCCAAGCAACACTACGAAATCTGCCGTAAGCGCTATATTGGACTGGTGAATATCAAAGCCCACCACTACCTGACGGTTACCAAGTCCGTTGGTTCCCGCAAATATAAGGGGATTTGAATCATAGCTGAACAGAGTAGCGAAATTAAGATACATTCCGCTGTACTTAACGTAGTTGGTGATATAGATGTCATCGCCGTCTACCATTTCCAGAAGCTCACGCACGTTAGTAGCGGAGGAATAGGATCTCACGATAGGCGCAGAGCCCTCAAGATCTACCTTGCCTCTTACTCCAAAGCCTGTATCCGCAATGCTCTTGTCCGAATTTATCAGCCATACAGATGCATCGGGAAGCACCTCGGGAGTATAGGAATCGAAAATGTAAAGTCCGTAGATACCCTCGTGTTCGGGATACTCCTCGGGAGTTATTACTGTTATCTCGGAATCGAGAATAGCGTCAATAGCCGCCTTGAAGAAGAATCCGCTCTCGCTGACTATAAGCGTGCTGTAAGCCTTTTCATTCTTGATATTGTAGGTCTTTATCGAATTGTCGTCGCCATAGATATCTCTATTAGCTATTACAACCTCGAAGGATGAGAAGCCCTTGCTTGCGCATTCAAGCTCCACCGGTGTAAGCTCACCCTGATTTACGCTGATCTTGGTGGTTGCGGCAGGAGAATCAGCGCCGTCGATATACAGCTCAACGTCAAGCGTAGCATCAGCGCCGTGAGAAATAACGCTTGCTCCCACAGTAAGCTTTCCTGCGGTAAGCGAATACGTAGAGTCGAACACGCCGTAGTTGCTCTCGCCCTCGGAACTAACGTCTATGATCTCGATATTCTCGTGGGTATTGTAGCTCTTGTCTGTAACAAGGTAAATTATAGACGAGGAATCGTTATCGAAATACTTTTGCGCTACCGAAAGCACCTCGGAGCTCTTCGAAGAGGTATCTCCACCCTTCACCTGCTCTAAGAGCTGAGTGGCAGTATCCTTATTGGATATCTTCTCAAAAATTCTTACGGTTTCATCCGACACGCAGGTAAGAGTATAAGTGCTTCCGCTTGCCGAGGACTTGATAACGTCCTTGATCTCTTCCTTTGCAAGCTCCAATCGGGTATCCTTGCCCTCAAGCATATTCATACTTCCCGAGGTATCAAGCACGAAGCAATAATCGTTTGCTGCGTTGGGCAGAACGAAAATGGGTCGTGCGATAGCAAGTGAGATGACCGCGATTATAAGTATCTGCAAAATAAGGCTGATAAGTCCCGTAATACCGCTCAAGGGGTTCTTACGTTTAAGGAATTTTTCACTGAGCTTCCACAAATACGTAGAGGTTACCGTCTGCTCGTTGTACTTGCTTCTCAGTATATAAATAATTATTACTATCGGAATACCGATAAGACCAAGAAGGCCTAAGGGATACATAAAGCTCATTTAAGCACCCCCAGATCCACCATATCTCCAAAGAATATATCGGTAAGCTTTTCATGGGCGGGAGCAAGCATATATCTTCCGCCTCTTGCCTCACAATAATTCTTTATTCTGTCGGTGACGAATTTAAGAGCAGTCTTATACGCGTTCACACGGTCCTTGTCTATCTTCTTTCGGAAGAAATCACCCGGTCTTTCAACGTCGTACAGGTGCATCTTACCTCTGAACTGAGGGTTGAGCTCCTCACGGGAAAGTATCTGGACGCAGAGAATATCTCTTTTGCTCTCGGCAAATTTATCTATTGCCCTTTCATAATCCTCGTCGGTAAGGAAGTCAGAGATCAGGATAGAATATCCGTCGCCCATACCAACCTTGGAATTGACAATAGCGTCACTCATAGACACCTCTCCGTCAAATTCTATACCATTGAGCATATTTATGCAATTTATGTAGGAGTCCTTTCCTACTACACCGGAAATGACCTCATCCACTCTATCTCCGTGAATGGCATACACAGACACCTTGTCCATCTCGCATACCGAAAGATATGCAAAGGCGGCTGCGATCTTTATCGCCTGCTCTGCCTTTTCAAGGGTACCGTGCTTCATTGAACGGCTGGCATCTATGTATATCTTGGTGTGCATCTGTCTTTCGTCAAGATAAAGCCTTTGATACAGCTTATCAAATCTCGCGTAAACGTTCCAGTCGATCTTACTGATATCGTCCCCGGGAACGTAATCGCGATAGTCGGCAAACTCACAGGATGAACCAAAATTCTTAGATTGGTGGTTTCCGCCAAACATACCGGCAACGTTGTTTTTCAGCAGCGTTTGCAGGGATTCTATCTCCGCAAGCACCGCCTCGTCAATTACCATTTTTTCCATTTAGCGAGCCTTTTTGGTTTCCTTTATTATCATTGCTATAACGTCGTCTACGCCAAGCTTATCGTTTACTGCAGTGTAGTTTATCTTGATACGGTGTCTGAGTACGGGGCATGCCAACGCATCGATGTCCTCGTAGGAAATATTGTAGCGTCCGCTCATCAGCGCGCGTACCTTAGCGGCAGTAATGATACCCTGCGCCGCACGGGGAGAAGCGCCGTACTTAACGTACTTCTTGGTAGAAGGAGTGCTGTTAAGCTCAGGATGAGTGTTGGAAACGAGATTTACCGCATACTCCAGAACCTCATCAACTACAGGAACGGTAGATGCAAGCTGGCGCATAGCAAGGATATCCTCGCCGTTGATAACGCCCTCTGCGGTTTCCGCCATAGTTACCTGTGTCATCTTTACTATATCCATAAGATCCTCAACCGAGGGGAAGTTGACCATAAGCTTGAACATAAAGCGGTCCATCTGGGCCTCGGGAAGCGGATATGTACCGTCCTGCTCGATGGGGTTCTCGGTAGCAAGCACAAAGAAAGGCTCGTCTATCTTGTAGGTCTGGTTAGCAACAGTTACCTTATGCTCCTGCATTACCTCAAGCATCGCAGACTGAGTCTTGGGAGTTGCTCTGTTGATCTCGTCTGCAAGAACAAGATTTGCAAATATAGGACCGGGACGGAACTTGGTCTGAAGTCTACCGCTTTCGTCCTTCTCTACTATGTTAGTACCCGTAACGTCGGAAGGCATAAGGTCGGGTGTGAACTGAATTCTCGAGAAAGGAAGAGAAAGAACTCTTCCCAAGGAACGAACAAGACGTGTCTTTCCTACTCCGGGAACACCCTCAAGCAGAACGTTTCCGCCGGCAACTATTGCGATAATAACGTTGTCGATTATCTCTTTCTGTCCTACCACGTCCTTTGCGAGCTCGCTTCTTACGGTAGCGATCTTCTCGCTGAACATTTTTACTCTTTCTATTTCTACGTTGTTGATCTCACTCATTTTTTATTCCCCTTTATCTTCTTCCTCGAAACCTCCGTAGAGTATCTCGAAATATTTTTCCATTTGTGCTTTTTCTTCTTCGGAGTAATCTCCGTCCTTAACAATTCCGAACATGAGCTGATAATACTGTTCCAGCAGCGTTCCGTATTCGACGTATTTGTCGGTGTTATAATCCAGAACCAGGTCGTCACTTCCGTAAACAGCGCCTACGCCTATTCCTCCGGCGCCTCCACCGTTTTCGTCATTGAGTCCGCCTGTGTTATCGCCATCCGATAGTCTTATGGGATCGGGACGCTTGAAATTCGGCAAGGCAACCTCAAACAACGCCGCCAGCGTTCTTATTGCATTCTCGCCCGTATCGGTGTTGGTCTTATGTTGCGTTAAAACCTCAAATATCTCAGCGTCAAGAGCACCGAACATCTCGTCAAGCTCATTCTGTATCTCGTAATAGCCGAGGCCCTCGGAGCTATCAAATATTACCGACAGTCCCTTTGCTCCGTCCTCACGGTCCACCTTAACATATTGCAGGATAGCTTGGTAGAGAGCGTCACTCGAATCTACGCCAGATCTCTTAAGTGCCAGCGATATTTCGGTTCCCGTAGTAGAAATAAGCGTTTTTACGAAGGTAAGCATTACTGCCTCCTCACTTGCGCCGCTCTCCTCATCCACGTGTCTGAAGCCGTTTCTGAATCCGCTTATCTTAACGTAAAACTCGTCCCATTCGCTTCCCCTGCGCCACTCGTAAAATTTAAGAGCGTTTGCGAAGGCCTTAACGTTATTGGAGCTTGACGCCCCCAAAGCATTTATAAGCTCTACCGCCGTGGAGGATTGATCCACAGAGGTATTTATTTCATCAAATGCCTTCTGCAGAGCCTCGTCTCGATCATTCTCGGTGTCAGCCTCGCGAAGCTCCTCAACAAGCACGGCCAACGACTGAACAACCCCTGCTCTGTACGGCTCCTCCATCTCGGATGCGCCTACTCTTTCAACAAGCTCCTCAAGAGCTGAAAGCTGCATCTCGGTGATTTGGAAAGGAACCTCGGGCATTACGGGCGGAGCCTCCTCCACGGGAGTTATTACTATTGCCGCCGCAAGCAACGCCGCGCCTATAATAGCGGTCAGTGCGTATACCCAAATAAAGCCAAGCCTGAACTTTTTAAGAGGGATGTTCTCAAGAGCCTTCTCGGTATCCTCTCTCTGCAGACGAAGGATCGCACTGTCCTCCTTCCCATAGGCAAGCATGGTCTGCACTCTTTCATTAAGTCCAAATCTGCCGTCAAGCGCCCTCGCTATTTTTTTGTCCGACACACGACAGATCAAAAATGTAAATGCGAATATTAAAGCAAATACTGCAATTCCTATTGGCAAAGCTATCAAATCCTGCAAAGCCCACACTCGATATTTCGACAGCAACAGGGCAGCCGCACCTACGGGCATTCCCAAGGAAAGTCCGGCTAATATTGATTTTATCAAGCAAGCACGCCTTGCCTTACTTTTAAATCTTATAAAATTTCTACTCATAATTTTCCTTAAATTGAAATTCTACACAAATATGCATTGTACATTATATCAAAAAACAAACTATAAGTCAATAATTTTGTACTATTTTATTATATAATATAAATATATATTTTCAAAACAAAAAAGCAACCGCAGGCGACATCTGCGATTGCTTTTTCACTTCCAATCTTCTATGAAAATTAAATTTTTACCCTTTTCGTCCAAAACTATATTGTATTTTACATCACAACTCTGCCAAAATTTCAGCGGCATTTGTGTCGGGCTTTACTTTCGGCATTATTTTCAAAATATTAAAATTTTCATCAATAATAAAAGTTGTACGAACTACTCCGATAGTTAGTTTTCCATACATATTCTTTTCTTTTACAACACCATATGCGTTAGCTACAACAAGATCGGGGTCAGAAAGCAAAACAAATGGAAGATTGTATTTTTCGACAAATTTCGCGTGAGATAATACACTATCCTTACTAACACCTATGACCTCTATTCCGCGGCGCTTAAACTCACCGTAAGCCGCTGCAAAGGCACAGGCCTGACGGGTGCATCCCGGTGTGTTATCCTTAGGATAAAAATACAAAACTATTTTCTTTCCTTTAAAATCCGACAGCGAAACCCTTTTTCCGTTCTTATCAATAAGAGAAAAGTCCGGCGCTTTCATTCCTACTTCTGTCATACAACCTCCTATCTTACCCACTTTTCGTATATTGCTTTGATCTGCGAAGCAAACTTAGCATTGTCCTTATTAGGTCGATTTTCACAGCGTTTAGCCAGCGCAAGCAGCGCCTCAGCCTCAGAAACCAAGTTTCTGTAAATGTTGTTTTTGCGAGATCTTGCCTTTGCCACGTCCTCTGCGCTTATACGCTTACTCTCTGTGTAGGCGGTCATTATACCAGTAGCAAGGTCATATTCGGTTCCGCTGTAAGGAGTTTCAACCGCATATCCTCGCTCCTGAAGAGCATTTTTCATAGCTCCTACCGTTTCTTCTGTACCGTGGTTCAAGAACACGGTTTTAGGCTTTTTCTCAAATTTAGCAAGCCAATCCATAAGCCCCGCCTGATCTGCGTGACCGCTCATACCTTTAAGCGCCCTGATCTCTGCCCTGACTACGATATCCTCGCCAAAAAGTCTTACCTCGGTAGCGCCCTCAAGAAGAGTTCTTCCGAGAGTTTCCTCGGTTTGGTATCCAACAAAGAGTACAAGACTCTTGCTCTTCCAAAGGTTGTGCTTCAGGTGGTGACGTATTCTTCCCGCCTCACACATTCCGCTGGCAGATATGATCACCTTAGGTTCAAGATCCTCATTTATCCTCTTGGAATCCTCTGCTGTAACCGACAAGCGAAGACCGTTGAATTTTATGGGATCTATACCCTCAGCTATAAGCCTTTGCGCTTCCTCATCAAAGCAAGAGGGATCGCATTTCGAGAATATCTCTGTGGCCTCTATGGCAAGAGGGCTATCCACGTAAACAGGAAAATCTACATTCTCAACCATTCCATTTTGCTTTATCTCGCGTATGGCGTACAGCAGCTCTTGAGTACGCCCAACAGCGAAGGACGGGATTATAAGATTTCCGCCCCGCGCCATAGTCTTGTCTATATATTTTGCCAGAGTCTCCAGTGTATCCCCGACATATTCGTGCGCCCTTCCACCGTATGTGGACTCAAGAACGAGATAATCTGCCTCCTTAACGGCGCAGGGGTCCTTTATCATAGGATGTCCCGTATTTCCAACGTCCCCGCTGAAAACTATCTTTTTGGTCACCTCTCCCTCGCGCATCCATATCTCAATAGCCGCCGAGCCAAGCAAATGTCCTATATCTGTAAATCTTATATCCACACCCGCCGCAACAGTGATCTTTTCATCATACGGAACACCCCTGAACAGTGATATAGCGCCCAATGCGTCATCCAGAGTATAGGTAGGAAAGTAGTTTTCCTCGCCTGCGCGAGCCGCTCTCTTATTTTTCCAATCCACCTCGGTCATCTGTATATGCGCACTGTCCTTGAGCATTATATCGCAAAGCTTTTCTGTCAGATCGGTAGAGTAAATTATTCCCCTAAAACCGTCCTTAAAAAGACGTGGAAGCATTCCCGAATGGTCAATATGCGCGTGTGTCAGAAAGACCGCATCAATTTGACTTGCTGATACAGGCAGCGGAACGTTTTGAAAAACGTCTATTCCCTGCTCCATGCCACAGTCAATCAGATAGTAACGTCCACCAACCTCAAGAAGCGTACAGCTTCCCGTAACCTCGTGTGCTGCTCCGATAAATTGAATCTTCATATCTTCACCCTTATCCTTTCGCAGATTATTATTACCATCTCTCTATATTCATTATAGCATACTATCAAGAAAAACGCAACAATCTTATTTTTAGTACAAGCTATTGACTTATCACACGCTTTATGATAAAATATTTGGGTTGAATATTAAAAATCAGAGGTTAAATATGGGATATTTAGAAATATTTCTTATCGGCGTAGGTCTTGCCATGGACGCCTTTGCCGTATCTATCTGCAAGGGTATCAAAATGCCCAAGCTCAAAAAAACTCACGTTGCAATAATCGCGCTTTTCTTTGGCGGGTTCCAGATGCTTATGCCTCTTATGGGCTGGCTCCTCGGAACGCAGTTCGCTCAATACATTTCTAGCTTCAGTCACTGGATCGCCTTTGGACTCCTTGCGTTTCTCGGTGTCAAAATGATAATCGAGGCGATCAAGGACGACGATGGATGCGATGAGTGCGGAGACGGCAGACTTGACCTTAAGGATCTTTTCATTATGGCAATAGCAACCAGCATCGACGCGCTGGCGGCAGGTCTTACCTTCTCTATGTATCCCGACGTAAATATCGTAAGCTCTATCGGCATTATAGGAGCAATTACCTTTGTTATTTGTTCGGTTGGCGTTTGCCTTGGACATCTCTTTATAAAGCTTGGCGAGAAGCTTGGTGACAAGTTCAAGACTGCCGCAGAGATAATCGGCGGTTGCGTTCTTCTCGGTATCGGAATAAAGCTCCTTATCGAAGGTCTTATATAAAACCAAAAAAGAGGCTGAAAAGCCTCTTTTTTAATCGTTAAAGCTATCTGCAAAGGCAGTAGCAAGCGCATCACAGCGTTCATTATAAGGGTGTCCAGTATGGCCGTGGACCCATACAAAGCTAACCTTGTGTATGCCTAAAAGCT
>JAZQVZ010000116.1:0-15177 GCA_045632105.1 Eubacteriales bacterium
CCGATATCGGAGTAGGTCTTGAGGAGGCTCTCAAGCAGGTCAAGGCTTTGAATCTCCGTGAAAATCAGGTAATGATCATATCTGACGGAAACAGCTTCGACAGTACAGTGGATTCTATCGAGATATCTACAGAGCTTTTCCGCGGAGGTACGCCCGTATCTGCTGTAGCGGTATATTCTTCTGTCGATGAGGATGGAATGACCAACCTTAAGAAGATCGTTGCTTGTGGAGAGGGCGGTATATATGCTCAGGTGCTGGCAGGCGCACAGTCTACCTCGGACGTGGTATTCGGAACGGTTGCCGATAGTGTTACCGAGGCGGTCATTCTTCGCGATTCCTCGATAAATCTTGTAAGACGTAAGGATGCGGTGCTTTCGGGTATTAATTTCTTGCCCAACGTTTCGGGATACATTCAGTCTTTGGCAAAATATGATGCCACCGTTGCGCTGACGGTTAATTACGTAAAGCTTAACGGATATAAGACTACGGTACCTCTGTATGCATATCGTGATCACGGAAACGGCAGAGTGTGCAGCTTTACCAGCGATCTTTCGGGCGATTGGACGGAGAAGTGGAGCGATGAGGTAAAGGCTCAGTTTATAAAGAATATTTTTGTAAGCAATACGCCTAAGGAAAACCTTGACAATCCTTATACCGTAACCGTTGACAGCGATGGCTTCGATACACGAATCGAGCTTACGCCAAGCGTTATCGCGCCTACCTCTGTGGCAAAGGTAAAGATAACAATGCCCGGTGGAAGAGTTATTACTCGCGAGCTTACCTTTGACTCTCAAAAGTATTATTACGAGTTTGATTCTTCGGCACTTGGAGCATACAACCTGTATGTAACCTACACCTATTCGGGAGAGGATTATATATCGGATATTGATTTTGAAAGAGCATATCTGCCCGAGCACGATGCATTTGCCTCGTTCGATAAGGCAAGGGTCTACTCATTTATGCGCAATTACGGAAGCATAAGCGAGGGTGAAATACCTAGCCTCGAAAATGATGCAAACGAGGTGTCTACCTATAAGATAAGCTACGCCGTACCTCTTCTTATTGCGGCAATGGCGTTGCTCATATTGGATATACTCGTAAGAAAGCTCAGGCTTAGTGATAGAGCTTCGAAAAGATCTAAAAAGAAGAAGGGAGATAGCGCTATATGAAAAAATTCAGATTGCTGACGGCAATGCTTTTGCTTTGTGTAATGCTGTTCTCTCTCTTCTCCTGCGAGGAATACTACTACGCCAGTAAGGTAACCGACCCCACAGGTAAGGAACCCGATGAGTACGGGCAGGGAGGAAGCACCCAGCCCGTGCTCAACGATAATCCTGCCGATGACTTTACGGTTACCGTAATGGTAAACGGTGAGGCATATAGTCCCCGAATGGATATGGACGTTTACTGGAAGGACGGTACCAGCGTTCACACCGCTCCGCTCAACGAGAACGGAGTAGCAAGAATAGATGGACTTGACGGTGACTACCGAGTTTCACTCTCGGCACTTCCCAATGAACTGTCTTACGATCCTAACTCTACTATTGCTACTAATGATAACAGAAACGTTATTCTTGAGCTTTATCCCCTTGAAATGAAGGTAGGAAGCGGAATGGACGAATACAATTGTTATTCGATTTCAGATACCGGTGCGTATTCTACCACTATAAACAGTCCCGAAGAGAAGGTATTTTTCCAATATGCGCCCTCCGCGCAGGGAGTATATACCATTGAAAGCTGGGTGGACACTATGTCCGACACAGTAAACCCTTACATTGACGTTTATACCGGATCATCGGCGTACAAGCAGTACTCACACACCATTAACGATGGCGGCGCGGTTGGAAGCTATACGATCAATTTTGTTCATACCATAGAGATACTTTCCGAGCAGATAAGTGCAGGTGGACAGCAGGTATATACCTTTGCCGTAAGAGCAGAGTCAAAGTATAATCAGTATCCCCTGACCCTTACCTTTGCCGTAAAGCTTAACGATGAGATCGAGCCCAAGCCCATAAGACCTCCGTCGAGCTCGTATCAAACGGCAATACCCGAACTTGATTTTTCTACGTATAACGTATTGGATCACGAGTACGGTGACGAGTACACGATGACCTATCCCGAATACAGATTTGCAGAGGGAAGCAACGTGTACGTGTTTAATGAAAAGAACGTCAAGCTGTGGAAGAAGAAGGACGGCGGCGACGATTTCTATCATATGTACGATGAGGAAAAGTACGCCGATAATAACGGATACGGACCGATACTTTATGCGAATATCACCTCGGATATGAGATTTATAGGAGTTGTATTCAGTGTTATGGAATATGGTGATGAAAACGGATTAGGTGCAGGAAGCCATCTTTCGGTGAACGGATACAACTATAAGCACTTCATAGAGGGATATTCAAAGCTTATGAGTGAAAATTACTATTGTAAGGGAACTTGCACGAATACCGATCATACCCCTTCGGACAGCGTTAACGGAGTATGTACCGAGGAGTGCACCCTGTGTACCGATTCCTGCAAAAAATGTCCTAAGGCGCTGATAGGTAACGAGGGATATCAATCTATCGTTAACAGCGACGGAGCCGTTGCCGTTACCGAGGAGATCAAGGAATTTCTTTACAATTTCGCTACCAGCCCCAAAACTCTGTATTTCCGTGACGGAATCGGATATATCGACGGAAGTGAGTGGAATGGAAAATGGTATCAGGCGCCTACGGGCTCTGAGTGGCTTTTCACCTGCTTCTACTATAAGAAGTCATA
The DNA here is from genome assembly GCA_045632105.1 of Eubacteriales bacterium. Lineage (GTDB taxonomy): Bacteria > Bacillota > Clostridia > Oscillospirales > CAG-272 > HGM12713. The sequence goes on from JAZQVZ010000116.1 coordinate 2,770, forward strand.
ACGTCATATAGGGCTTGATTTTTTCAACCTTATGTGATATAATGATACAAAATTTGACTGTTTCAGAACGGTCATGAATTTCAAGGAGGCTCTTATAATGAAAAAGAGAGTATTACTGCTTTTCCTTTGCCTTGCTATGACAGTATGTGTTCTGGCATCGTGTGGCAGAGAAGAGCATACTCATACCTTTAGTGAAAACTGGTCGAAGGACGCGCAGGGACACTGGTACGATGCTACCTGTGAGTGCGAAGGTATTGAGGTTCAGAAGCTTGCCCACGTTGATGCAAACAACGACGGCGCTTGTGATATTTGTACCTTTACCGATCACACTCACACCTATTCCACCGAGGAGTGGACTGTAAACTGCACAAACCACTGGCGTGCAGCCGACTGTGGACACATAGTTGCAGGTTCCGATATAGCGGCTCATGAGGACGCTAACGGCGACGGAGAGTGCGACGTTTGTAAGTATATCGTCAACGATATTCACGAGCACATTTTTGACGCTCAGTGGACCACTGACGATAAGGAGCACTGGCATGCGGCTATTTGCAAGCATAATACCGAGGTTTCCGACAAGGCGGCTCACGAGATCAACGATGCAGGCTTCTGTACCGTTTGTGATGCAAAGGTCAAGGATATAGATAAGACTAGCATCTCTGACGTTCTTAAGGCTGCTATCGCCAATAACTATAAAGTTATAGACGGAAATGTTCTTGCTAAAACCGAGGTATACTCCGGCTCGGGCGAGGATCTTTACATATCCTCCGCGCTGGTTGACGAGGTTTACTTCGTTCTTGGTAACGGACATTCGTATATCAATTGGCAGACCCTTGACGATTCCGGTACTACCTGCATTGGAGCAGATCAGTATTGGTTCCAGCAGATAGGTGAGGAAGAAGTATTTGGCGTAAAAATGGGTACCGAGCATCCGTACATCATAGTTCCTTCCGATGGAGATATGAGCAAGTTTAACGGATATACCTATTTCCCAGGAACTATTTTGTCGGCTTCGGAGAGCACCGAGACGCTTTCCCAGACGCTTTATGATCTGTACGCGCTTAAGTCGGATGCGAATTCAAGTGATGCAAGGGAAAGCTTTAACGCTAATAATGGAATCTATTCCTTCGCTTATACCTATTATGTAATCAACGCAACTCCTCATCACGACGCTGCAGGTAACGCTTCGACTGTATATGAGGCACATCTTTACTACGTTGACGTTGAGTTCAGAATTGATGAAAACTTCGTTATCTCTCTTGCAGAGTTCTCGGTTGAGGTGTATAGAAACTATGAGGCGGACATGGACCTTGACTACGATCCTGAAACAGATACGCTCACCAAGAGAGCAGATGCAAACCCCTCTATTTATACTTTTGTAACAAACCAGAATTCGGGTGTAAGAAGCTATACCACTCCCTATCCCAGAGAGTCGCTTCTTCCTATGGATTTTGAACTGTATGACACCGATGCTTACTGGAATGATGATCTTCCTCCTCAGCTTGAGGTAACCAGGAAAGATCTCATAAAGGATAAGGTTACCGTAACAAAGGGACAGTACGTAAGATTCTTCCTTGGTCAGCCCACTCCCGTTACTGCATCCTTCTCGTTTATTAACGCGGATGACCTTAAGATAGAGGCGGCTAATAAGGATGAGAAGAGTGAAGGTAAGCTTTGGACAACGGATCCTTATTATAGTACTTACGAGGGCTTTATAGGCTTTTTTACAAAGGACGTTGGTACTTATACGATGACTGTCACATATAAGGGTATAGTTAAGACCTTTACCGTAGAGGTAGTTGCTCCTGTTCCTCAACAGCCTGTTACTCCTACACCTACGCCCGATCCTACGCCCGATCCCACTCCTGATCCCACTCCCAACCCCGGTGAGACTCCCACACCTGGTCCCGGCGAGACTCCCGACAAATCTGAATACGGTGAGAAGATAGATACTATAACGGTTGCTACTACCGATACCTACCTTATGCCCGGTGATAAGCATTCTTTCACTGCTACAGGTGCAGGTGAATATACCTTTATGGTTCCTACTGATATTACCTTCTGGTCGGCAAAGCATTATGATAAGGGCGTAGCACCTGAGTTTGATTTCCAGGAGTATGCTTCTGATCCTGATAATACAGCTACCATTTACGCCGTTACCGTTGATATTGCTGAAGGTAAGGAATTCTCATTCTATGTAGCGGCTGCAAACATAGGCGCTTGGAATATGGATGTTTACTATAAGGCTAAGGAAGTAGTTGAAGAGCCCGAAGAGGAAGTGAATCCTGTTGTTGGCAGTGCGACAATTAAGAATGGCACTAACACCCTTGTATTTACAGCAGAGGAGATTGCGGCAAACACTGCATTGAGAAAGCTTAATATTGACGTGGACGGTGTTTACACCTTCAAGGGTGATGCTTTTGTCCAGAAGATAGTTGCGGCAGACGGAACTGAGATAACCAAGGTGGATTATGCTTATGAATTATCTGTAGGTGAATATACTGTTACCTTTGGTTTGCTTAGTATGTTTAATAAGGCAGATGAAGCTTGTCCTCTTAACATAGTTGACGAAACTAAGGGTGAAGAGGATGGAAGCGAGGATGATCCTATTATCATTTCTTCTGAAGGTGATATAGTAGTTAACGTTACTGCAGGTAATGATCTTTACTACAAGATAGAGGCAGGCTTTACCGTTACTATAGACGGTGATGCAATATTCTTGAATCTTGATGGAGAAGAGGTTGGAGCAAGCGTTACTACCGATGCGGAAGTAGTTTATTTGCTTCATACTGACACTATGCTTGGAAACAACTATGTAACGCTTAAAGTAGAAAGCGCAAAATAATTTTACGAATCAATAACGCCACGCGATGCGTGGCGTTGTTTTTGTCTTGACAGGGACGTTAAAATATTGTAGAATGATAATACAAAAAAGCAAGGGAAGTTTGGTGCAATGAAGCTTTTTATAAGTGCAATAATTAAATATATAATGGGACTACTTCTGGTAGGAGCGCTTTTGTTTTTGCCTGCCGGAAGCCTTTACTATCCTAACGGTTGGCTGTTTATAGGTCTTTTGTTTATACCAATGCTTATACTCGGTGTTGCGCTTTTTATAAAGGCGCCTGAGCTGCTTGAAAAACGCCTTGATGCCAAGGAGGAGCAGGGAGCTCAAAAGGTAGTAGTGGCTCTTTCGGGGCTTTTGTTTGTAGGTGGATTTGTAGTAGCAGGACTTGACTATCGTTTCGGGTGGTCGACTGTTCCGCTTTGGGTGATTATATCCGCCTCTGCGGTTCTGCTTATCTCTTACGCGCTCTATATGGAGGTAATGCGCGAGAACGCTTATCTTTCAAGAACCATAGAGGTTCAGGAGGGGCAGATGGTAGTAGATACGGGACTTTATGGCATTGTTCGTCACCCTATGTACGCTGTGACCGTATGGCTCTTTTTGTCTATTCCGTTGGTGCTTGGCTCTTGGTGGTCGCTCCTTTGCTTTCTTCCTTACGTGGCGGTAATCGCTGTGAGAATAGTCAATGAAGAAAAGCTTCTTGAGAGTGAGCTTGAGGGATATGCAGACTACAAGAAAAAGGTGAAATACAGAATAATTCCTTTTATTTGGTGAATAATTCAGCCGCGCCGAGCTTCGGCGCGGCTTGCATTTTTTATACTCTTTAGTCATATATTTGCCTTGAGGTGATGAAATGAAGAAGATATTTATAAGAATGCTCGGCGTATTTTTGACCCTTTCAATGGCTCTTTCGGTGGCTTTGCCGATATATTCGGCGCCGTCAGAAACCGAGACGGTAAATCTTTCGCTCAACTGTAAATCGGCGCTTCTTATGGAGGCGTCAACGGGAGAGGTGCTTTACGAGCAGAATGCCGATGAGGCTCTGCCTCCTGCATCGGTAACCAAAATAATGACACTCCTTTTGGTAATGGAGGCAATAGAGGCAGGGAAGATAAAATATACCGATATGGTACGTGCCAGCGCAAATGCCTGTTCTATGGGTGGCTCACAGATATATCTTGAGGAAAACGAGGAGATGTCTGTGGAGGATATGATAAAGAGTGTGGTCATAGCATCTGCCAATGATGCCGCGGTAGCTCTTGCCGAACACATAGCGGGAACCGAGGAGGCATTCGTTGAAAAAATGAATCAGCGGGCGGCTGAGCTTGGTATGAAAAACACCTATTTTGAGAATACCAACGGCCTTGACGATACCGTAGAACGCCATCTTACAAGCGCTCGGGATATTGCTATAATGTCGCGGGAGCTTATCAAATATCCCAAGATAACCGAATATAGCTCTATATGGATGGACAGCATACGTAACGGAGAATTCGGTCTTACAAACACCAATCGGCTCATACGCTTTTATAAGGGCGCCACGGGGCTTAAGACGGGCTCTACCTCAAAGGCAGGCTTTTGTGTCAGCGCTACGGCGGAGCGTGACGGAATGACGCTTATTTGCGTTATAATGGGCTCCCCCACAAGAGATATAAGAAACGATGCGGCGGTATCACTTCTTGATTACGGCTTTGCCAATTATACGATATATAAAAAGACGGGTGAGGTGTTGACCGATATTCCTCTGCTTCGGGGAATGGCTCCAAGGGTTGATGCAGAGTACGGAGATTTCTCCTACGTCGCTCCTAAAAATGAGCTTTCCTCTATCACTCTTACACTGTCGATGCCCGAAAAATTAGAGGCTCCCGTAAAGACCGGCGACGTGGTTGGACAGGTGATTTTCAAAATTTCGGACAGGGAGATAGGACGGCGTGATATTATCGTAAAAAATACCGTAGAAAGGCTCAGTTTTGGTGGATTATTGTTGACATTCCTGAAAAAATGTGCTACAATAATTTAAGATTTATATCTGTTCAATATTTTTAAAAATAGAGAGGTACAAAATGACTGTCAGATTGAATGATACCTATGTAAAGCCCTATGTAAATGCAGATGAGCTGACTGCTATAAACGGAGAGATAGCAACCGCTCACAAGATGCTTCTTGAGGGCACAGGTAAGGGTAACGACTTTTTGGGTTGGGTCGATCTTCCCAAGAATTATGACAAGGAGGAATATGCAAGAATCAAGGCCGCTGCGCAGAAGATAAAGAAGACCTGCGACGTTTTCGTGGTTATCGGTATCGGCGGTTCCTATCTTGGAGCAAGAGCGGTAGTTGAATTCCTGAAATCCCCTCTTTACAACAATCTTAAAAAGGATACTCCCGACATTTATTTTGCGGGATGTAATATAAGCGCTCAGTCTATGAACGAGCTTCTTTCTATCTGCGAGGGCAAGGACGTTTGCATTAACGTTATTTCCAAGTCCGGAACTACTACCGAGCCCGCAGTAGCGTTCAGAGTATTCCGTGAGCTTCTCGAGAAGAAGTACGGTAAGGACGGCGCAAGAGAGAGAATCTTCGTTACTACCGATAAGGCAAGAGGAACTCTTAAGAAGTTCTCTGACGAGGCAGGATATGAGACCTTCGTTGTTCCGGACGACGTTGGAGGCCGCTTCTCGGTTCTTACCGCAGTAGGTCTTCTTCCTATCGCTGTTTCGGGTGTTGACGTTGATGCTCTTATGAGCGGCGCGGCTGATGCTTCCGACTACTGCAAGGCAAGCGCTGATATCGAGAGCAACGATTGCATGAAGTACGTAGCTCTTCGTAACCTTCTTTACAGACAGGGCAAGACCACCGAAATCCTCGTAAACTACGAGCCTTATGCTGCAATGTTCAACGAGTGGTGGAAGCAGCTCTACGGCGAGAGCGAGGGTAAGGATAAGAAGGGATTGTTTCCCGCATCTGTTATTTTCTCTACCGACCTTCACTCTCTCGGTCAGTTCATTCAGGATGGAACCCGTACTTTGTTTGAAACCGTTGTTGCAGTAAAGGAAACCGACGAGAAGATGGCTGTTCCTTACGATGAGGCAAACGTTGACGGACTTAACTTCCTTGCGGGAGTTGATCTCAACGAGGTAAACAATATGGCAATGAAGGGAACCATTCTTGCTCACATTGATGGCGGCACTCCCAACATTCTTATCGAGGTTGCTGATAAGAGCGCATACGCTCTCGGCTATCTCCTTTACTTCTTCGAGTTCGCTTGCGGTGTTTCGGGATACGTTCTTGGCGTAAATCCCTTTGACCAGCCCGGCGTAGAAGCATACAAGAAGAATATGTTCGCACTTCTCGGTAAGCCCGGTTACGAGGCAGAGAAGAAGGCTCTTGAGGAAAGATTGAAATAATTTTAAATTTTGTTAAAATTCCTCTTGCAAAAAGCCTATGTATGAGGTATAATATAAGTGAGCATAAGTAGCTCAATTGAAAAATCGGAGGGTCCACATGTTAAAGTTAATCATTGGCGTAAAAGGCACAGGCAAAACAAAGACACTCATCAATATGGTAAATACCGCGGTTGAGAGCTCTCACGGCGACGTAGTTTGCATCGAAAAGGGTGCTAAGCTTCGTTACGACGTAAAGTATAAGGCAAGACTTATAAACACTGAAGAGTATTTTGTAGATGATACACAGTCGCTCTACGGTTTCATTGCAGGTATTCTTGCAAGCAACCACGACGTTACCGATTTGTTTGTAGATTCCGCTTTCAAGATCTGCAACAACAATGCTGCTGATTTTGACGTATTCGTAGAAGAAGTAAACAAGCTGGCTGATAAGGTAGGCGGAGTTAATATCGTTATGACCTCCTCTATTCCTACCGAGGATGCAACCGAGACTGTAAAGAAGTATCTTTAATTTTTCAATAACATAAAAAAACATCGCAGGAAATCCTGCGATGTTTTTTTATTAATAAAATTACTTAATAGTTTCAAGATAAGCAACGACGTCGCCAACAGTTGTAAACTTGCGGATGTCGTTATCATCGATAGTAATACCGAACTTTTCCTCGCAAATCATAACGAGATCTGCAAGCTCGATAGAATTGATTCCAAGGTCATTGGAAAGCTCTGCATCCATAGAAATATCTGCGCGGTCGATCTGAAGCTCGTCAACCAGCACTTCAACAAACTTATCGTACATTTTTGTTCCTCCAAAAAATTAGTATTGTTTTTTACCAAGGGTATTATACAACATTTTTATGCTTCTGTCAAGAAAAATATTTGTTTTTTATCATATAATATGTAAGAAACTTGACTTTTCTTGTAGATTGTGGTAATATAAAATCGTTCACTTTAAAGGCTTGGAGGACAAGGATATGGAATTATTTCACAGACGCTATCTTTGTTTCTTTGCCTTTCTTTTTATTTTTACGGCATTTATTTGTACGCTGATATCTGGAGGCGCTCAAATTATTGCGATCGTTGTGTCGTCAATGCTTATGCTGAGCGCACTGGCTTTTGCAATATTTAATAAAAGGTTGAGGTTTGCCTTTGCCGTTTGCTTTATGGCGCTTCTTTTTGTTGTGACCTCGCTTATAAATTCATTTGCTTTTGTCACAATACCTACCCAAAGAGCTCAAGGATATATTGGAAGCACTACGGCGTTGCGTGTGGAAATAATCGGTGTAGAGGAGATCTCGGAGGAGTCCTCAGAATATACGGTCAGAGTAAAGCAGATAGGCGATGAGAAGCTTAATATCAAAGCAACCCTGCACTGTGATTTTTATTCCTCGCTGAGCTACGGTGACACTGCTTTAGTTGTGTCGGAGATCGGGGCGCCGTTATATAGAGATAACAGCAACAGGGACAAACTGCTGTGGCTTACCGTTAAGGACGGAAATTCTGCTCTTCACAAGGAGGCAGAGAGCGCAAATTACTTTTCTGCCGACGGAATAAAATATATCAGTCGAAATATGAGGAATGCGTTTGGTGAGTACGTTGACGAAATATTCGGTGAAGAGAACGGAGCACTTGTAAGAGGCTTTTTGATAAACGATACGTCGCAGATATCTTCTGCGATAAAATCCGATTTTCGTCGCTCGGGAACCTCGCATTTGTTGGCTGTAAGCGGACTTCATATTGCGATATTTATGGGTGCTATAGAGCTTCTGCTCAAGAAAATATTGGTTCCCAAGAAGGCAAGATGTATTATAGCAGGTATACTTTCCTTGTTGCTTTTGTGCCTGACCGATTTCTCGGCATCGGCGGTACGCTCGGTGATAATGCTGTTTGCGGTTTACCTTAGCTATATGCTTTCTGAGGATGACGACGGAGTGAGCGCGCTATTCGTTTCGGTGGCGCTGATAATTCTGATATCTCCGTTCTCAGTATATGACCTTGGAATGTGGCTCTCGTTTTTCGCTACCCTTGGATTGCTTACACTATATCCTTTTCTGGAAGCAAAAATACCTCGAGTAAAGACCAAAAGACGTATATCCGCAGCAGTATTAAAGCTTGCTTCGGGAATAGCGAAGGCGGCGCTTCTGACCTTTGTGGCTAACGTGTTTATCCTGCCTATTTCGTGGTATTTCTTCGGTGAGGTATCTCTCGTTGCAATTCCTACAAACCTGCTTATATCTCCTCTTGCAACGGTATATATGCCGCTTTGCGCCGTCACGCTTATGCTTGGCGCTATTCCATATCTTGGCGGAGCCTTTGTGTTTGTTGCCTCATGGCTCGGGGAGCTTATATTGCTAATAGCAGACCTGTTTGCAGGACTTCGGGGAGCCATGCTGTCGTTGGCGTATCCTTTCGTAACACCTCTTATAATTGCTTTTATAGCCGTATTTTCAGTGCTGTTGGTGGTAAGGCTTAAGCAAAAGCTTTGGGTGTGTCTGCCTCCTGCGGTCTTTTGTGTATTGTTTGCAGTATTCCTTGGGGTTTATAATCTTAATTCACAGGCAAGTCTGAGATATATCGGTTGCGAAAATACAGAGATTTTATTCTTTGATAAAGCAGACAATAGTACGGTGTGCGACGTTAGCTCTGGCGGATTTGATTCCTATTTTCAGCTGTATATTAACGCTAACCCCTATGCTACCGAGATAGAGAATTACGTTATCACCCATTGTCATAGCGGTCATGTTTATTCTCTTGAGCGTGTGCTTTCAAGCCTTACGGTGAGAAGATTATATCTACCCTTAGTCGCAGATAAGGAGGAGCTTATTGTCGCAGGACGGCTCTATCTATTGGCGCGAGAGTATGGGGTAGAGGTGGCGTTTTACGAAAGTGGCGAGGAAATAGAGATATTTGATGAAATTAAAATAATACCGCATTTTGAGGTAGCGGACAAGCATACCTCGGTATATCTGAGCGTTGAGCGTAACGGCAGAATATTTACTTATGCTGACGCTACCGAGACCGACGATTCGATGAATACGGGCTGTTCCTCGCGGTATTTTTTGCTTGGAGAGCACGGAAGGGCGCAAGCAGGGGTCAATATTACCGCGGAAGCGTCTACCGATTGTACGCTGATTTTTGCCTCTCACGAGCGAATGAAATACAGTGCACTTGCAAGTAGTAAAAGCAGCTACGTTATAAAGCCTCAGAATAATGAAATAAAGCTCGAAATGCCTCTCGGTTAAGAGGGGCATTTCTTTCTTTGTCGGCATATTATTATAGCAGACGGCATACTGAGGAAAGGATAGTAACTGCTATGGCTTTTAATAAAAAAACAAAAGTAGCTTTTCTGGGCGGGGATATGCGAGCTGCTATTGCCGCTATGAAATTGGCTGATAAAATGGATATATATACCTGGCGTGTTGCGGGGACTGAGGGCGAGTCGGCGGTGTCCTTGTGCGAGGACTTAAGCGAGGCTGTGGCAGGGGCAGATGCCGTAATATTGCCGCTTCCTACCAGCCTTGACGGAAAGACCCTTAATTGCGGAAGAGAGGATCAGGGAGAAAAGGTAGCTCTTAAGGATATAATAGACGCCGTTGATAAGAACAGTATAGTGGCAGGTGGCAGATTACCTGCAGATCTCGTTGAATATGCTGATCGGCTTGGAATGCGGATAGTGGACTATTTTGAATCTGAGGTCTTTCAAATAAACAACGCTTACACCACCGCGGAGGCGGCGCTTAATATTGCAATGAACAGCCTGCTTAAAAATATACGGGGCGCAAGCTTTGCTATCACGGGATACGGCAGAATATCAAAACAGCTTGTAAGACTTCTTCGTATGATGGATGCGCGGGTGTGCGTAGCGGCTCGCAAGGATAGTGATCTTGCGTGGGCAAGGCTTAGCGGCTGTGAGGTGCTGAAGCTGACGGAGAAAAGCGCTGTTCAGGCTCTTGTAGCGGGATACGACGTTATATTTAACACTGTACCTTATCCGCTGTTCGACGAGGAGTTTTTGAAGTCTGTGGATAAAAGAACCATACTCATAGAGCTTGCCTCTACCCCCGGCGGAATAGACGTATCTGCGGCTAAAAGGCTAAGGTCGGCGGTTTTGTGGGCGGCATCTCTCCCCGGAAAATACGCTCCGCAAAGCGCAGGGGAGCTGATAGCCGACTGTGTTGAGAATATTCTCGAGGTGGGGTGAGTAAATGATAGGCTTTGCAATGTGTGGGTCATATTGCACCCACAGGCATTCGTTAGAACAGCTTGAGGGCTTGATAAAAAGCGGCTATGAGGTAATACCTATAGTCAGTGAGAACGTATATTCCACCGATACCCGATTTGGAAGGGCGGTTGATCTTCAGCAGAAGCTTTACGATCTTTGCGGCAGAGAATGTATACACACGGTGGTGGATGCCGAGCCTTTAGGCCCGAGGATAGAGCTTGATGCGCTTATAATCTCCTCCTGTACGGGCAATACACTTGCCAAAATGGCTCTTGGAATAACAGATACGTCGGTATCAATGGCGGCAAAGGCGCACCTGCGAGGTGATAGACCCTTGGTTATCGCGTTGGCGTCAAATGATGCGCTTTCGTCAAATCTTAAAAACATAGCCACGATGTTGAATAGGAAGTGCGTATATTTCGTTCCTATGGTACAGGACGATCCGCTGAGAAAGCCCCACTCGCTTATAGCTGATTTCTCCTTGCTTCGCCCAACGCTTGACGCCGCAATGGCAGGGAAGCAGTACCAAAAAATATTTATATAAACAAAAGGCAGTATCTCTCGATACTGCCTTAAATTTATACGTACATTTTATCATAATCGGATAAAAATGTAATAGAGTAAAAAAATTTTTTGAAATCGCAAATTAGAATTCGTGAGGAAAATGGGTGATTTCGTGAGAAAAACGGAGATTGCATATAGGTAAATTAATTTTTTAAAAATTTTTTCAAAAAAGGTATTGACAAGCAAAAACCTCTATGATATAATATGCAAGCGTGAAAAAATAAACTATTAAATTTCGGAGGATATTGACAATGTCAACCTACATGGCAAAAGTTGAAACGGTTGATCGCAAGTGGTATGTTCTCGATGCTGCAGGCAAGCCCCTCGGCCGCGTTGCAGTAACCGCAGCTAACATTCTTCGCGGTAAGCACCGTCCTGAATTCACCCCCCACGTTGATTGCGGTGAGTTCGTAATTATTATCAATGCTGACAAGGCAGTTCTGACCGGCAAGAAGCTCGAGCAGAAGTACTACCGCCGCCACACCGGCTATATTGGCGGTCTTAAGGAAGTTCAGTACAAGACCCTTATGGCAACCAAGCCTGAGCTCGCAATGGAGCTTGCAGTTAAGGGAATGCTTCCTCACAACACCATCGGCGCAAAGTCTGCAACCAGACTTAAGGTATTCGCAGGCGCTGAGCACAACCACGAGGCACAGAAGCCCGTAGCTGTTGAAGTAAAGTAAGGAGGACGCACAGATGTACACTAGTTCTAAGCCCTATTTCTACGGCACAGGTAGAAGAAAGAAGTCTGTAGCACGCGTTCGCATAGTTCCCGGCACAGGCGTTATCACCATCAATAAGAAGGATATCGACGATTACTTTGGTCTTGAGACACTCAAGCTCATCGTTAACCAGCCCTTCGGTGTTACCAACAACGTTGGTAAGTTCGATATCATTGCAAACGTAAACGGCGGCGGTCTTTCCGGACAGGCAGGCGCTATCCGTCACGGTCTTGCAAGAGCTCTCGTACAGGCTGACGAGGCAAACAAGCCCGCACTTAAGGCAGCAGGCTTCCTCACTCGTGACCCTCGTATGAAGGAAAGAAAGAAGTACGGACTCAAGGGTGCTCGTCGCGCTCCTCAGTTCTCCAAGAGATAATTACAGCCTTTGGGCGATTATTTCGATACACAAAAAGCTCTGCTCACGCAGAGCTTTTTGTGTTGTAGGGCGGTTCAATTTGTAAAGAATTGAGCCGCCCTATTTCATTTTAGATGTTTTATGGTATAATTACTTTGGGTAGTTGTCTACTCGATAAACTTGAATTTGTCGAGAAGATAGCAACAGCGAGTTGCTTGTCAACGCCGGCAACCCGTGATATAATATAATCACAACTGTTGGAGGTGGTTATTTTATGGAAACAAAAGATATAATTTACGAAT